>JBEKXM010000023.1:0-16729 GCA_049512115.1 Tepidisphaeraceae bacterium
TGGGATACTTGGCGTCGATCGCCCGCGCCACGTCGCCCAGCACCAGGTTCATTTGCTTACCCACGGGAATGGCGAACGTCACCGGGATGCTGTCCCCCCTCGGCGATCCCGGCGCAACCGTCAGGATCAATTCCGTCGCCGAGCCAAGCGCATCGCCGTTCGCCTGTTCCAAAACGCACAACATCTTGATTGACGCCTGCAATTTGGAAATCCGCCTCGCCGGCGCATCCGGATCGGTGCTTTGCAGCGACACATTGGACGGCACATTATTTTGCGGAGTCTCGGCGGCTTTCGGCTTTTCATCGCTCGGCGGTTGCGGGTTTGATAGGATCAATTGCCGTGCAGCCACGATGACGCCCATGGCTCCACCCCTTGTGGGGATCGTCACGCGCTGCGATTCGGTGAAGCTGTGCTTGTAAACCCCCATCGCCGCATTTTTTTGACCCTTCCAATAAAGTTCGCCGATTCTCGTCCAACCCCCCGAATCCAGCGCCGCGCGCGATGGTCTGCCCCCCGAGCCCGTGCCGACTGCAACATACACCGTGCTTCCTGCCGGTGCGTCGATTGTGACTTCCGCCGCGTCGCTCAATGCCCGCCGCGTGAACGTCAAATTCGATAGTTCGGAAGGATATTTATCCAGAACGTAATCGTCATTGCTGAAGAATTTCACGCCATCCGCGATCGTATACAACTCGGTGCCACCGCTGGCGAACCGCACCTCCACCGCCTCCCTTTCACCCGCCAGGGCAAATCCACCGTCCGCCAATGCCCATGAACTGCAAAGCAACAGGATGCCCATCGCCGCCGCGATGACGCCATGCAATAGGTGCCTCATTGAGCCATCCTCTTTGCCGTACATGCTACGTCGGTTTTGCGGGAGTCGCCAGCAATTCGGGAGTTTGTCTTGGCACACGGGTGTCACGCCTATCCATGGCAGGAGTTGGTAGATTGCCTAATTCCTATTGCCTATTTCCTATTGCCTATTGCAACACGGGAGTCCGCGATCTCTCCTTCTTTCAATAGGCAATAGGCAATAGGCAATATAAACGCGCCCACTCGACGGCAGCCGGGAAGCTCGCCGTCATCCATGTTTGGGCGCGGGCTGCGTGAGAATCTCGATCTTCACGCGCTTGATGCGCTGCGGTTCGGCATCCAACACGGTGTATTTCACCTGCCCCTGTTCGTAAACCGCTCCTTTTTCCGGGATGCGCGCCAGGTTCGTGGTGAGAAATCCGGCCAGCGTTTCGTATCCCGCGTCTTCGGCCAGGTTCAGGCCGGCCAGCCGATTCAAATCCTCAATGCGGATGCGGGCGTCGGCGTCCACGGTTTTATCGTCGATTTTCTTCAGCATCGCCGGCTCGGCGGTTTCGTGCTCATCGGACATTTCGCCGACGAGTTCTTCCAGAACGTCTTCGATGGTCACGATCCCGCTCGTGCTGCCGTACTCGTCCAGAACGACCGCGAAGTGCACTTTCTGGTGGCGAAAATCGCTCAGCAGATCGCTCAGCGACTTGGTTTCCGGGACGTAGATGGCCGGGCGCATGATCTGGCCCACGGAGAACTGCGGATCGGCCTGACCGAGCAGTTTGATCAGATCGCGCGCGTGGACGATGCCGACGATGTGGTCCAGGCCCTTTTCGTAAACGGGGATTCGGGAATGCCGGGATTCCTCGATGGCGTTTTTCACCTGCTCGAGCGTGGCGTCCGCGGGGATGGCGACCACGTCCTGGCGGGGGGTCATGATGTGCCCGGCCGTGGCGTCGCGGAACTCGATCACCGACTCGATCATCTCCCGTTCCTGCTCGTCGACCACGCCCTCCTTTTCCCCCTCCTCGACCGCCCAGAGAATTTCGTCGTCGATCTGCGATTCGCTCTGTTCCTTGCCGGCGCCCAGCGCCCGGCGAACCACGTCGTCCGTCCCGTGCATCAGCTTCGCCAAAGGCGAAAAAACGATGCGAAATACGTTCAGCACAGGCGCGAAGAACCCCACGATCTCGGCGCCGGCGTACCTGGCGGCGGCGTGTGGAATCGTCACCGCGACGAAGACCGCGATCACCCCGGCGACCAATACCGTCAACGTGTAGCGGACTAGCGCGCCGTACCGGGTTTGCTCGAACGACGCAAAAACCAGCACCCAGATGAGAATGTTGGAGAACTGCCGGAAGATCGCCGTCAGGAACGCCAGGTCGGACGTGTTTTCGGTCAGGGGCTCAAACCAGCGGTCGGCGTCGCGGCGGCCCAGGAATTCCGCCAGACGCACTCGCGAATACTCCCGAAGGGAATACGTCGCCGTCGAAAAAAACAGGGAGAGCAGCGAAGCGAACGCCACTCCGACGACGGTCAGGTAGAGCGGCATTTCCGAACTCCGTTCCGCAGGCGATGCCTTCCGGCGCCGAGGCCAAGCCTTCCGGCGCCGAGGCCAAGCCTTCCGGCGCGCGGCGCAAAAACCGGCCCGATGCCCAGACGGGTGAGAATCTCATCTTCCTTGGCGTGCATGGCCGCGAAAGCTGATTCGGTTCTATCGTCGAATCCCGACAAGTGCAACAAGCCGTGGATCGCGTAAAGCAGCAACTCGTGGCTCAGAGGCTGTCCGCGCTCCCGGGCGCGCAATTGGGCGATCGTGGAACAGACCACGATTTCGCCGGAAATCACCCGCCCACGCCGGTCGTGGTCCAGCTCGAAGCTCAGCACGTCCGTGGGACCGGCTTGACCAAGAAACCGTCGATGGAGAACGGCCATCTGCCGCCCGGCCACGACCGCCAGGGAAAGGTCATTCAGCGACGAGCGGAGCATGCGGTGTGCGTCGATCAATCCGCGCCCCAGGACCGGGACGCATTGCCGCGCTGCCGCGGCGAAGATGGTCAACTCCAATGCCACGTTGGTTTGAAATGGCTTCTTACGCGGTCTTGGTTGCCGAGTCGCCGGCGGCCGGGGCGGCGGGCTCGGCGCTGGGATACACGATCCGGCCGTGATAGATGCCCAAAAGCGTTTTGGTGATCGCGTTCTCGATCTGATCGAGATCGCGCAACGTGAGATCGCATTGTTCGAACTGTCCGTCCTCAAGCCGCAGCTTGGCCAGTTCCTGCACCTTTGCCTCCAGCCTGCTGGCGGTGGGCTCGGCAAGCGTCCGGCAGGCGCTCTCGACGATGTCGCAGAGCATGACGATCGCGGCTTCCTTGCTCCGCGGCTTGGGGCCGGGGTAACGGAATTCCACGTCGCTTGGCGGTGGGCTGTCGTCGGGCTGCTGATCCCCCTGGCGAACCGCCTTGCTGTAGAAATATTCCACCACCGTCGTGCCGTGATGTTGCTCGATGATCGGCAAAATGCTGGTGGGAAGATGGTATTCCTTGGCCAGTTCAACGCCGTCCTTGACGTGAGATTGGATGATGCGCAGGGAGAGCGTCGGGCTGAGATTGAGGTGGCGATTTTCGCCGCCCATCTGGTTTTCAACGAAGTAGTCCGGCTTGTGAATCTTTCCCACGTCGTGGTAATAGCTGGCGACGCGGCACAGGAGCGAATTGGCCTTGATGGACTCGGCCGCCGCCTCGGCCAGCGTGGCCACGCCAAGGCTGTGGTTGTACGTGCCGGGGGCCTCCAACGCCAATCGGCGCAGAAGCGGCTGGCTGGCGTCGGCCAGCTCCAGCAGCGTCATCCCCGTCGTGATCCGGAACGCTCTCTCGATGAAGGGAAGAATTCCCAGCACGACGAATCCCGCCGCCAGCCCTGCCGCCCCCACGTAAAGGCAATTGGACGCGATGAACTGGATCGGTTCCATCTCCACGGCGCCGATGGCGGCCGTGGCGACGATCATCGCCAGCGCCGCGAAACCGCCCACTTCGATCAGCTTGCTGCGCGTCCGGATCTCATCCAGCAGATAACACGCGCTCAGCACCCCCACCCACAGCACCAGGAACCAGTCCAGCCCCTGGTTGAGCGCGGCCGTGACGATGATGGCGTGAACCGTGGCCACGCCGAAGGCGAATCGCTGGTCGTACGCGATCGTCAGGATCATCGCCGCCACGATCGTCGGCGCGATGCCGAAAATGAGCAGCGACTTGTTTCCGATTCCCGCCAGTTGCGTCAGCAGCAGCATCGCCAGCAGCAGCCCGGCCATTGCCGCCGCCCGGGCATGGTTCCGCACGCACCGTCGCTGATATCGGGCGACGTACGCCGCGAGGATGAACGTCAGGATGCCGGCCACCAGCGCCAACCCCAGCCGATTCTGCCAGAGTCGGAAAACGTTGTTGGCCAGAAAGGCCTGATAAGCCGTGTTCTCGCGCAGCAGCAGATCGAAATCGCGATCGCTGAGGATGCTCCCGCCGGTGACGATCTTGGCGTCGCGGACGTACGATTCCACCGCATCCAGGGGCGAGACCGTGGCCTCGGCCTGGTTTTGCTGCTCGTGCGTCGCCTGGTCGTCGTATTGATAGTTCGGATTCGCCGCCAGTTCCGCTCGGGTGATGCGGGCGATTTTCGGGCCCAGCACAAGCCCGAATCCTCGGGCAGATTCCTCAAGCCGGCCCTCGAAAGATTCATCGGACAGTTCGGTGCCGAACACGTTGGCGATGTCGATATACGTGGGTGGCTCGCCGGTGGCCGTCTGCGGGTTCTGCGGGTCGGCCGGCGGCGGAAGCAGCTTGATTTGCCGCGTCTGACCCGGAAAACGCGCCGCCAGATTGCTCTCCTGATTCCGATCCGACTGCGGGATGATCACCAGCGGCTGATTGTCCGCAAGCAGGTGCGTCCTGGCGTAACTGATGAAGTGCCGAACGTTGTCTTCATATTGTTGGCGGTCCAGCCCCGTCCGATCCTGTTCCAATTCCGTGATGGCGCCGTTGTCCAGCATGTCGCGCAGCGGCGGGTCGAGTTCCTGCGGCTGGCGGCCGTGAATCGTGTCCGGCACCGCCAGAAGAAAATTCTGGATCTTTTCCCACGGATCGCCGGGCACTCTGCGATAGGCGCGGAAGGCGCTTTCACGCTTGAATTCGATCAACTGATCGTGCCGCGCCCTGTCGAAAAATTGGAAATCCACCCGGGCCACGATGTCGTGCGGCACGTATTCGCCCGGCCGATAGGCCACCACTTCCTTGCGAAGAAGCAGGAAGCACGTGACCGCCAGCCAAAACCCCGCCGCGATCACCAGCGACAGGACCAGATCGTGCGCGGGGAAATCGCTGGCCGTCGAGCGGGCTTCGTAGCCATACCGGCCTTCCCGGATGGCCGAGCGGCGAGGACTGTTTCTGCCAAACCCCAACATTATTCCCGATCCTTTGCGGAGGGCGAAGCCCTATCCGCTGGCGAATCGCCGTTATGTTCGTAAGCATCAACGATGTTCTGAACCAGTCGATGGCGGACGATGTCGGAGCGCTCAAGCTGGATCATTGCGATTCCCCGGATTCCGGCAAGTTTTTCCATGGCGTCGATCAATCCGCTGCGCACGTTGTCTGGCAAATCCACCTGCGTGGCATCGCCGGTCACGATCATTTTGGAATCGCTCCCCAGCCGCGTCAAAAACATCAGCATTTGCGATGCGGTCGTGTTCTGGGCCTCGTCGAGGATGATAACGCTCTCGTTGAGGGTCCGGCCACGCATAAAAGCCAGGGGAATCACCTCGATGATGTCGTTGACCATGAATCGCTTGACCTGCTCGAACTCCATCATGTCGTGCAGGGCGTCGAAAAGCGGACGCAGGTACGGGTTCACCTTGGCTTGTAGGTCGCCGGGCAGGAACCCCAACCGTTCGCCCGCCTCCACCGCCGGGCGGGCCAGCACGATTCGCTTGGCATGGCCGTGCTTGAGCATGCTGGCGGCGGCGGCGACGGCGAGATACGTCTTGCCCGTCCCCGCCGGGCCTATGCAGAACGTCAGGTCGTGGTGCAGAATCGCATCGACGTAGGCGCGCTGCCCGGCGGTCTGCGGCTTGATGCTACGGCCCCGGGTGTAAACGTCGATCTCGTCGGCCGTGCGCTGGCGGTGATCGTCCGCCGCCCGGCCGATCACCTGCCCCACGTCCTCCACGCTCAGCCAATCCTGCCGATGCAGCGCGCGCTGAAGCAACTCAAGCACCGCGGCGGCTTTGCTGACCTGTTCCGGTTCTCCCGACAGGCGCACTTCGTCATCCCGTCCGACGACCTGGACACCGAAGGTGTCGCGGATCATCCGCAGGTAACGGTCCGCCGACCCGAACAGGGCCAGCTTCTTTTCAGGTTGTTGCAAGGCGATATTCAACTGCACGGCATTCACCGCGGCCGGGTTATCCGCCGGCCGCGAAACAAAAACCACACACCGGCCGAGAGCGCAAGATCAGCCGGCAGCAAGCCACGAATAATTTTCTCAGGATCGCCGGAAAAAAGCGAGGGGTGAATCGCTCCAGCCAAAACCCCTTTCCCATCAATTGCTTACGTTCAGAACAGGCTGAACAATAAATACGCGGCCGGGGCGGCCAGCAGCGGGCTGTCGATCACGTCCAGCAATCCGCCGAATCCCGGAATGATGTCTCCGCTGTCTTTCACCTGGGCATCGCGCTTCATCAGGCTTTCCAAAAGATCACCGGCTTGGCCCACGAATCCGATCACGATCCCGAACAGCAGCGCCTTGGGCCAAGTCAGCGTCGAAAGCGCCTGCGGCCAAGCCAGCGAACATCCCAGACCCACCAGCGCTGCCGTCGCCAATCCGCACACCAGACCTTCCCATGTCTTATGGGGACTCAGCCACGCGATGAGCTTATGCCGGCCTAAGTACCGGCCACCGAAATACGCGCCGATGTCCGTCGATTTCACCACCAGCAGAATCATCACCACCGCCTGAGTGGAACCCTGGAACCCGTGAATCCGATCCCCCGAATGTTTCACCCGCAACGCAATGAGGAACCACGCCAGCCCGCCAAGATACAGCATTGCCAGGACGGTCCCGGCCATGTGGGTGATCGCCTGTTCGGTGCGCCGTCCACTGGCCTGCCGGATGGCGGCAAGAATCATCACGAACACGATGATGAACGCCAGCGTCGATGCCGCGATGTGCTGGAACCACGGAAACTGCGTCAAAAATGCGTGAATCGCCAAGAGCCCCGAACCCAGCCCGGCCAAAAAGCGATACGGACGAACCCGCTCCGCGACGAACAGCCGCCCAACTTCCGCCGTCGCCAGCGGAAGCAGAAAGATCAGCGTGAGCAAAAGTCCTACCCCCGCCAGCCCAAATTCGCGCGGCCCATACAATTCGGGATGCAGATCCGGAACCCTGACCCATCCATGCGTCTTTTGCTCGATCCAGTAATCCAGATAAAGCATCCCCAGCAGCCCGGCCAACATGAGCGTGCCGTAAGTCAGTCTTTGACGCAGGGATTTTTGCATTGGCAGAGCCGAGTACCGGCCGGAATCATCCGAATTTCTGAGCGTTTAGCAACGAGACAGCGCGCGGAATGCCTAAGGCGTTGAAGCCCCTTTATCGTCCACCCGGTCCGGATTAGAATTCCCACGGTGGAGTGATGCCCAATAGGGTTGCGAGGTTCGCCTTTCTGGTTTTCGGATCGGTGGTGGCGGCAGTGGCCATCTCGCTGATCTTGGTCAGGTATCAAAGCGACAATTTTGGTCGAAGTTGGAGTTTCTCTGCCTCGGGGCGGGTGGGGACGGCGCCCATCGGGAATCCCGTTCCGCCGACGCCGGCGGCGCCAGGGACGGGGACCGCCCCGCCGGAGGACTTGTTGCAAGTGTTCGCCAGCGCTCCGCAAGTGCAGCTGGGCCAGTATTCACCGCAGGAAATGGACGAATTATTCACCGCCTTCAAGCACCGACCATTCGCCAGTGCTGGGTTCAACGCGGTGATGTTACCCTTTTCATATTCCGATCCCGGACATATCGGCGATTCATCGGAAGCGATGGCGCTGGATGCTCTTGTCAGCAGTGATTTGGACTGGTCGCCGGGTAGCTACTGCACGCGGCACGCATTTTTTGAGTTCAAGCGCGATCGCGATCTCATTTACGCGTTGCAGAAAGACTATTCGCCCAGTTTGATCCATTTGTTGATCCGACATTGGCAGGCGACGCACGCGGTTGGCGGCGAGTTGATTCGCACGGCCGATGGATACAAAGGCGCCATGGAGATTTTCGGCGCCGATGGAACCCGCGTATTTCGGCACAAATACGACACGCCGCGCAAGTTCTGGGATTTGCTGGGCGACATGGATGTGGACGCGATGACTTTTTTGGACGTCAAGCCATCCGCAAAGTTGGTCGCCTACCTTCACGAGCCTCGGTGCAAGCTATGGCAATCGCTGATCGATTTTGGGTCGGCGGCGTTCATGGCCGAGCATTCGCCGGAAGAGTTCGCGCTGTACGAAAAAATATTGCAGGTCGACCCCGATTTCGCCTTCGTGCGACACTGGTACGCCAGTCAGAGGTATTGGGCGGACGGTGACGAACAAAGGTTTATGGCGCAGGATGGGATTGCAATGGGTTCCCGCATAGAGGTCTTTTCGCTCTCGCATTTCGATCCACAGAAGTGTGGCGATGCGGCGTTGGCGGCACAATATCCAGAACGGATCGACCGTGCGGCGGAACTCGTGTCAGAGGATTGGCCGATTGTAATTGATCGCCGGTTGGCCAACCGTTGCTACGGCGGTCAAACTCGGGACGAGATCGTCGCCCGAGGTCTCAAGATGGCGTTTAAATACCCTAACTCCCACTACATGTGTTGGCAGTTGGCGTTGGAAACGCAGGATCAATACTTGGCGGCGGCGCTTTACGAGGCCGGATTGCAGGATTTGTATTTGCCGGACATGGGCAAAGCCAGCGACAATGAGCAACTTTACCTGGCGGCGGCTTGTGAGGGTATCGGGCGGGATGACGTGGCGATGGAAGTGCTAAGCGAGGGCGGACCGGACCAATCCACGGAGAACCTGTTCATGCTCATGGGCGCGTCTTTGCACGGCGGGCGTTACGGCGAGGCGGCGCAGATGTACAAGCTATTATCTTCGCGCCGTTATACGGATTCAATGCAAATCGCGGCGTACGCCGCGTTCGCGGCGGTCGTCCAAGGGGACAAGCCATTGCTCGATCAGGTCCTGCTCGACCATCACGACGTGCTGGCGCGTGCGAATATGGCGGATGTTTTCCAGGCGTTTCGAGATGCGATGGATGGCAAGCCGGTTGATCCCCAGCAATTTGTCAGACCCGAACAAATCCTCGATTTTCCACTGGTCTGGAGACAGCTTTTGCTCGCGTGGTGCGACGCAAAGAAGGGCTCGTCCCGCTACCACCGGCTGACTACGGAAATCTGCCTTACATATCCGATAACCCGGCAACTCTGGATCGCCGAGGACGATTACCAGCGGCGCGACCCTTCAAGCGACGCGGCGGCGTTTTACGACTATCTGGCATGGCTCTTTGGCGATGATCCATGGGTCAAAAAGGCTGTCGCGGATTTCCACAGCCGTGGCGGCCGCGATCCGACCGTCGATCCGGCAACGCTTCTCGCCGATTTGAAACCATGCCCGCAGTATAATACTGGGTCCCAGGCGGAACTGGAGGCGATGGATTGGAAGCACCTAACGACGCCATGGCGCGTGGCGGCCTGCGTGCATCAATTGCTCAAACGAGGGAACGTCAAGGATGCCGAGGTGATCGCCGGGCTATATAAGAAATACGAAGAAGGCACCAGCGATCTCTATCGATATTCCCCGGCCTGCGAATTGCTGCGCAGGGCCGAACAGGCCGCAAAATGACGCCTACCGCGATTCCGCCGGCAGCGAATTGGGTGGACCCACCGCCCCAAACCGCCGGTTCCGCGAGGCAAACTCCGCCAATGCCTTGTGAAAATCCTCGATCGTGAAATCCGGCCACAGAACCGGGCTCACCACCAACTCCGCATAGCTGATTTGCCACAGAAGATAATTGCTGACGCGCATTTCCCCCGCCGTCCGGATCAGCAGGTCCGGATCGGGCATCCCCGCCGTGTACAGATGGTCGCTGATCGTCTTTTCCCGGATGTCGCGCGGATCGAGCTTTCCCGCCGCCACCTTCGCCGCGATCGCCCGAACCGCATCCGTGATCTCCGCCCTCGACCCGTAATTCAACGCCAGGTTCAATTGCAACCCGTCGTTCCCCGCCGTTTCCGCCAGCGTTTGCTTCATCTGGTCCAGCACCAGGTCCGGCAGATTTTCCAGATGCCCGATCTGTTTGAACCGGATGTTGTTCTCCATCATCGTCGCCCGTTCCTGACGGAGATAGTCGATGTACATCTGCATGAGGAACGTGATCTCAGCGGCGGGGCGCTTCCAGTTTTCCAGGCTGAACGAATAGAGCGTGAGGAAATCCGGCGCGCCATGTTCCTGCCGAAGCCGGGAGCATTCCGTCACGATCGAGCGAACGACCTGGGCGCCCTGCAGATGCCCTTCCACCCGCGGCAAGCCGCGCCCAACCGCCCAGCGGCCGTTGCCGTCCATGATGACGGCAATGTGCCGCGGAATACGCTGAAAAGGCATTTCGGCGATTAGGGTCATTGTTCAATATCAGTGTAAGACGCCCGGCCTTGAGATTCTACCCTGCCGGTTAACCGCCGCACTTGTGCGGCGTATTCGACCGGAAACCGACCCTCGTCCCCCTACGCCGCTTTGCCCGCCAGAGGTTCAATCGCCGTGACGTGAAGCAACGAGAGAATTTTGAATTCAGCCGGCACGCCGTCGTCCGCCACGTCCACGCCGATCAGCAGGTCGGTGCGGGTCAACATCGCCGTTTCAGGATGACGAATTTCGTACGATTGTCCGCTTGACAACGTGATTTTGACCGGCTGAAACGGTCTGCGGCTGAGCATCTCCCGGAAGGTCTGGATGGTCATGAACGCAATTATACCAAACCGCGATGTCCCTAACAGGCGGTCGCGCAGGCCGCCTTCGCGTGGGCGCGGCCGTCTTTTGTGGCACGCTTCCCCTCTTATCCCCCTCCCCATGTACTCAGGGGGAGGGTTGGGGTGGGGGTTTTCTGCGGCTTTGTTCTTGCACAACCCCTTTGCGCCTTTGCGCGAGCCATTTCTTCGTGGATATCTTGCAATTCCTTTTCTCCACGCCAAGATTTTCTGAGATCGCACGGCTTCGTTCCGCTTCGCGCAACTTCGCGACCTTCGCGTCTTCGCGGTAAAACTCTTTAGTTTGCGGGCTCAGCCAACGCTGTGACCTTCTCGCGGTCGCCTATGGGGAATTAATCCGAATTCCCCCATTTTTCGGTTGTGGTTATTGCCCCCCTCCGCGTATAGTGTTCCCAGCACCGATGTCGCAGGAGATGGACATCTCGTGGCAGGTGCTCGGCCGGATTGTTCGCCAGTGGGGCGGCGACTCGGCCGAGATCGCGGAAATCCAACCGCTCGACGGCGGTTGTATTAGCACCACCGCCGCCATGAAACTCACCGACGGCCGCAAAGTCGTCTGCAAAATCTCCCCACATCGCGTCGATCGCAGCTACGTCAACGAATCTCATCAATTGAAGTATATGGCCGACCTCGGCCTCCCCGTCCCCCAGGTTTACGCCGCCAAGGTCGGCTCCCTCGACGACCCCTTCAGTTACATCCTCATGGAATTCGTCGAAGGAATCACCCTCCACCAGGCCAAGCTCAAATGCTCCGCCGACGAATACGACCAACTCCAGGCCCATCTGGCCGAGATCATCCTGACGCTCCACGAACGCACCGCCCCGGCCTACGGCCGCGTCGAGGTGGACCCGGCCCCGTCTCAATTCGCCTCCTGGCCGGATTTTTATCGCACCGTCTTCGATCCCATCTGTCACGAAGTCGTAAAAGTTGAATCCCTTCCGATCAAAACCCGCCGCCACATCGGCAAGATTCACGAGCATCTCGACCGCCTCTTGCAGCACGATGAGGTCCCCCGTCTGGTGCATTGGGACGTCTGGTCCACCAACATCCTGTGTCGGCCCGACGATACCGGCCATTGGAAGATCGCCGCCATGCTCGATCCCAACTGCAAGTTCGCCCATTACGAAGCCGAGATCGCCTACATCACCCTCTTCCAAACCTCCACGCCCGCGTTTCTAAAGACCTATCAGCAGCGCCGTCGCCTGCCGGACGAATACCATCACATTCGCAAGCTGATCTATCAGCTTTATTTTCTATTGAACCACGTCCTCCTCTTCGGCGGCGAATATATCAAGCAAGCCATCGCCGCCGTCGATCGCCTCGAAGCCGTGGTCTGACCCTGCCCCCGGCATCCCGCCAGCGGATTCCCACCCCTTCCGCGCCTTCAACAGAGCCGGCCAGTCCCTGGCCGGTCTTCACTCGGATTACGAGAAGCCTGAATCTCGCGGGGGAGTTCTGCGAATAACTGTTTGAACTTGGACGTGCGAAATGATTTTGCTCTGCTGAAATCCCGCGGCCACCTGCCTCTTTTCCCCCTCCCCATGTACTCAGGGCCAGGGCAGGCGTGGGGGTTCTTGCTTGGATTCAGCAGCATTTCAGCAGAGCAAAACGATTTCACAGTTCGTCCGGATTCAGTTCCGCCACCTGACCTGCGCGAATCGCTTCATCCACTTCGGCCGCGAATACATCAAGCAAGCCATCGCCGCCGTTGATCGCCTCGAAGCCGTGGTTTAACTGTGGCACTGGCATCCTGCCAGTGAAGTCCCCGAACGCCCGCGGCGCGGAAGGCGAAAGCTCCGCGGCCGGCGTGAATCATATGCTCCTGCAGCACCTGAAAAGTGTCTCGAAGGCGCTAGACCCGTGGACTTGGGCTGATATCATGTAGGCAACTCCTGTCTCAGAGCTGCGGTCGGAACCTCTAAAGTGAGGGGCTTGGACTATGGACGAAATACCCGTTGAATTTCAGCCGGTCTTTGCCGCCGCAACCGCAGCTTGGTCTACCTCAAGAGTCTCGATTCTGCGCGCCATAAAGGAGGGCAAGTCGGGCGCGGCCGTGTTTGTTGTCGACGTCGAGGCTGCCACCGCTTCCGACTCCCCACCTTCTGGGTTTCCGCGGTCCGGTGAATACCTTCTAAAATTGGATCGGATGTATCATTGGGATCCGCCAGAGCCAAGCGAGAGACAGCGACACGAAATGGCCGCCCAGCAGAACGCGAATTTCGCAAAAGAGCACATTCCCAATCTGGTCGCGTTCCACGAACACGGGCAAATGACGGCATTGCTGTATGATATTGCCGGCCTCACACACGCGAATTTGATTTCGGGCTGTGACCTCAACGCCGACATGTTGCGGCGGTGCGGGCGCATTCTTTCGACAGCCCTATTGAGCGACTTGAATCGAAACCTATCCGTCGACATAGGTCGGTCTGCCCAGGATCTGTTGCATGACTGGCTCGGCTACCGCTTCGACGCTGCGAGGGCACCTGGTTTACACGAATTCGTGAAGTCAGAGGCTGGCGATCGTCCTATCTTGGTGGCGGGTGGACAAGTTTTGGTGAACCCAGTGTGGCTCTGTCAAAGTGACATAGCCGCGAAGGATCGGTCCCACGGGCGATTCGACGGGGTAATACACGGCGACCTTCACCCATCAAACGTGTTGGTCCATCGGCAGGATGCCGATGGGCAGCGATATTGGTTGATCGACTTTGCACTGGCGCGTAAGGCGCCGTTGTTTTACGACCACGCGTACTTCGAGATTGGCCTCCTGCTGCGGCAGCTCCAAGGGGCGAGCCAAGAACGACTGCACGCGGCGCTGGAGGCAATTGATGCTGCTCCCGGCACGCCTGAGGCATCGCGCGTCCCACCCTCGGACGTGGGCCTTGTCGCTTGTTTGCACGATTTCCGAGATGCCGTTGCGCTCTGGCAGCAGTCTTCGCAGCCAAAGCGCACGGATGCGGTTACGCAGCAGATGCTTCTGGCTCGAGTGGCCGCAGGCCTCAATTGGGTGAACAAGCTGTTCTCAACAGATGATCGGCGCATTGCTCTTGCGTACGCAGGGAGAGCGGCACGTGAATATTTAGCCGTTTTTCATCGGCAAGCATATCAGGCGCTTGTCAGCGGTGGCTTGCAGGCACCGGTGGTCCATAAATTGGACACGATTGAATGGGATCGTATATGGTCGCTTTTCGACGGCTTTAACCCGGCGCGGGGAAGATTCATACTCATTGCCGGTGGCCTCGGGTCTACGGATGACTTGGCTTCTCTTGGTTTGCTTCCGTGGTCAGCCGTTATAGATTTTGACCCTTACAGTGAAGAATCTGGACTCCTTTCAAAAGTGAGGCCGTTGCTGAGTAAGCTACGCTCCGTTTCGGCCTTTGGCCTGAAGCCGCAGCCCTTTGATGTGGCTCGCGGAACTGGCTGGGTGATGGCAGGGGGCTGGCCGAGCCGATTTGAGCCAGTCCCCCAATCACTCATGGAATGGCGGCGGCTCTATGGGCCACTCCTGCGCAATTTGGTCGGTCAGATTCGGCAGGCGGTGGCACCCGATCCGATCAAGCTACTTGTGCTTCCCGGTCGGAACTTAAGCCAGGACATGCTCACCCGAGTATTGGAGTTCGTAGACGACGAGTTGAAGGCACCTGGAAACGTTGCTCTGTTAGATGGCGCCAATATTGACCCGGCGCTGGTCGAAAACCGATTCGCAATAAATCACCTTCAGTTCGCGCAGCACGTGCGCGCCATTTATGGGGCGAAGGTTGGAACGGATGCCATTCAATTGCCCGGCCGTACGGGCTTCGTTCAGCTTTCGGTGGAGGATTTGCGGAACCTGGAAGAAGACCTCGATGTATTGCATTCGCGAATAATGGAGTCTTCACTAGCGGAGTCGCGATCTACGGATGCGTTTTGGAGAGGCAATCCACCGGATTGGACAGACCTTCAGGCAGAAGTCGATGTCCGTCGGGATATTCACGCGGCGCTTGTAAATGTGCTGCAAGAAAGGCTACGAACAGCTCCCCATTCGACGCTGAGCCTTTACCATTCGCCCGGGGCTGGCGGAACGACCGCGGCGCTCAGAGCTGTTTGGGAGCTTCGGAGCCAGCATCCGGCCGTTGTGGTCCGGAGGTATTCGAAGCGTCTCGCCGCTCGGGTGCAGTCGTTATCACAGCTTACACAGTTGCCCATTTTGTTGTTGGCCGAGGCGTCGGTGTTGCCGGCATCCACGCGCGAAGAGCTGTATCGGGATCTCGCGAGCCGCAATGTTCGATTCACGATTCTCACAGTGGTACGGTCGACAACCCTGGGGCCAGCAGATGAGCTGTCTCTGCAGACACCCATCTCGTCCAACGAGGCCGAACAATTTCAGAAGAGCTACGCTGGACGCACTACTGATCAGCACCGTCATCGGGAACTGGGGCTCATTACACGCGATTCAAGATATGCACCCTACAGGTCGCCGTTCTTTTACGGGCTTATTACGTTTGATCGCGATTTTGAGAGTTTAGACCGGTATGTGGCCGCGCATCTAGAAGGCGTAGGATACACCGCTGGCAAAGTCCTGCGGTATCTCGCTCTTGTCACTCGGTTCTCGCAAGGTCACGTTGCCGAAGGGCTGATGAGGGGGCTTCTCGGGCAGCGAACATACGCGACCAGTGAGCTCGAGAGTGCTTTCGGCCCAGGTCCGTGGCGCCTAGTGCTCAACCGTGGGAGTCGATACCGCTTAATGCACCCGCTTATCGCCGAGCAGGTGCTACGCGCGCAACTCGGAAGTGATAATGAAACGTGGCGACGGGATCTGCAGTCATTGACGCTCGATTTCATCAACGATGTGGCAGGGATCGGGGGAGGAGACTCCGAAGAAGTCCAACTACTGTTTGAACGCATGTTCATTCTGCGAGACGATGCTGGAGGGCGCGGAGACCAATTTGCAGAGATCGTCGAAAGCCTGACCGAAGCGGGTGGTCAACTCGTGTTCGATCGGTTAACCGAGGTATGTTCGAGGAACGCTCATTTCTGGAACCACCGCGGCCGCCATCGAATTTACCGGCTACGCGAACGCTACGAGGAGGCGGCCAGCGACTTACAGACTGCGGTTGGTCTTTCGCCGGAGGAGGCTACTCACCATCATACCTTGGGACTGGTGCGCAGATTTTGGATCGAAAGCATACTGCGTAAACTTGCCATTAAGGCAGATCGGTTGACGGCGGGGGCTCTTCTAAACGAAGTGAAATTGCTGGCTGAAGAGGCTGCCGACTCATTTCAAGCCACTCGTGATATAAATCCGGCAGACAGTTTCGGATACATCACGCATGTACAGATGATCATTCACATAGCCGGTCATCTGCTAACTGCCGGCAGCGGCGACCTATCCTCCATCGGTGGCGAGGCGGGGCAATGGCTCCGTCGCAACCTCGTCTTGGCAGAGGAGTTATTGCAATCTGTTGCTATCTATCGCGCCGACTCTCCCCCAATGAAATTGGAATATCGCTGCACCACCGATCTCAATCAAATGTACGGGAACTTGGACAGTGTTCTTGCTGAATGGGAGAGCGTCATCCGTCGAGGTGAGGGCGATGCCGATATGCGAACCGCGCTTGCCCGTGGCTACTTGGTTCGACATGGCCGGGAATGGGTAAACACGCCGTCAACCACGATTCGGCGAATTCACGAACTTATGGCCAGAAACTTGCGGGAACGGCCGTCGGACGACCGCGACCTAAGACTTTGGTTCGACGCATTTCGGCGACTCCCCGAGTTTCAGCCTCTTGAGGCAATGGATCGGCTTACGGCTTGGGCGGCGCGTGCGAATTCCATCGAACCCCATTATTACCTGTTTATGCTGCATTTCGTGCGGATTATGTGCAAGTTGGAGCCT
>JBEKXM010000024.1:0-16706 GCA_049512115.1 Tepidisphaeraceae bacterium
TGAAGAATCGAGTGCATCGCGCGAACCTGGCGCTGGTCGAAGCGGGATTGGTGGTCCTCACCTGGGGCAATGCCAGCGGCGCCGACCGCGAGGCTGGGGTCATGGCGATCAAGCCCAGCGGCGTCCCGTACGACAAATTGCGGCCGGGCGACATCGTGGTCCTGTCGATCGAAACCGGCGAGGTCGTGGAAGGCGCCGCCCAGCCGTCGTCCGATACGCCGACGCATCTTCACTTGTACCGCGAATTTGCCATGGTCGGCGGGATCGCGCACACGCATTCAACCTACGGCACGTGCTTCGCGCAGGCTCTGCGCGAGATTCCCTGCCTGGGGACGACGCATGCGGACAATTTTTATGGCGCGATTCCGGTCACTCGGGCGCTGACGGCCGATGAAATCGGCCGGGATTACGAACTGAACACCGGCAAGGTGATCGTCGAATGCTTTCGCGACGGGGGAATCGATCCCGGGAACGTGCCGGGCGTTTTGGTTGCCAGCCATGCGCCGTTCGCCTGGGGTCCCAGCCCGGAAAAAGCGGTTGAAAACGCGATTGTGCTGGAATTCTCGGCGAAAATGGCGATGAACACACGGCTGCTCAATCCGCGAGTCTCGTCGATACCGCAAGCGCTGCTCGACAAACATTTCCTGCGCAAACACGGCCCCGGGGCGTATTACGGCCAGGAACGGGCGCGGTGACTCCAGATGGGAGAAGCGGGCGTGATCTTCGACATGGATGGGGTCATCGTGCTGACCGAAGAAGCCCATTGGGAAAGCTGGCAGGCGGCGGCGCGGCCGCGCGGGGTGATTTTGGAATATGCGACGTTTCTCTCCTGTTTTGGGCGGGTGAATCCGGATTGCATCCGCGCTCTTTTCGGCCCGGGAATTTCCGCGGCCGAATCCGCTTCAATCGCCGACGCCAAGGAAATCGCGTTTCGCGACATCATCCGCTCGAACGTTCCGCTGGCGCCGGGGATCGTGGATTTGCTGAAGGAATTGAAATCGCGCGGGGTCCGCACGGCCGTGGGCTCCTCGGCGCCGCCGGAAAACATCGCGCTGGTCCTGGATGCGGGCAAACTTCGTCCGATGTTCGACGCGGTCGTCGATGGCTCCGAGGTGACGCGCGGCAAACCCGCGCCGGACGTGTTCCTCATGGCGGCCGAGCGCATGGGCGTGCGGCCGGAGCGCTGCTCGGTGATCGAGGATGCGCCGATGGGCATCGCGGCGGCGGTGGCGGCGGGAATGCTGGCCATCGGCGTCGCGACCACGCATGCGGCGCAGGAATTGACCACTGCCGGGGCGAAGTTCGTTTTCCACCAGCCGGGGGATTTGATTTCGGATCGGTTTTTCCGGGCGATTGGCGTCATGGAGTGACCTGAATCGTGTCGATCGGACGACGAGTTTATCGGTTTCGGTGGTTGGTGGTGTCCATTTGGGTGGCCGCGGCGGGTTGGCTGGGGGTTTGTGTTTTCCCGGCGGACCCGACGGTCGGAGAAACCACCGATCTTCTCCCGGCCAATACCCCGGTCCACGTCGCGCTGGGGGAACTGGCGAAATACTTTGGCGAAAGAAGCGGTCTGAGCGCGGTGGCGGTCGTGTTTGAAAGGGCCGACGGGCCGCTCAGCGGCGCGGACCTGGCCCAGATCGAGACGTTGGGCCGGCTGATCCGGCAGCCGAGCGCGGGGGACATTCCCGCCCAGGAACTTGCCGACATTACGGTGCGCACGCCGGCGTCGCTGGCGATGGCGGGGTCGAGCAATCCGCTCATCAGCCAGGACGGACGCGCGGCAATCATTTCCATGAGCTTGCCGTACAACTACATCACCAAACCGGCCGCCCGCGTGGCGCGGCACGTGCAGAACGTCGTCGCGGGATTTTCGCTGGCGTCCGGATTGTCCGCGGCGGTGACGGGCTCGGCCGGGTACGGCTATGACTATGCCATCGCCATGGAACGCAGCCATCGCAAGACGTCGGTCGTGACCCTGGTGTCGGTGATCGTGATTCTGCTGATGGTTTATCGCGCGCCCGGTGCGGCGTTGATTCCGCTGGTGGGGATCAGCATCGCGGCGGTGGTTGCATTGAAGCTCCTGACGCTGGGCGAGGGGTTCGGAATTCACAGCGGGTCGGCGGAGGAGATCTTCACGTTCGTTCTCCTGTACGGGGGCGGCGTGGATTATTCGATGCTGTTCATGAGCCGATATCGGGAGTTTCTCGGCGAAGGCCGCGATGCGGCCGACTCGGTCGCGTTGGCATTGGATGCAAGCCTGTCGGCGATCACATCATCGGCGGTGATGACGGTGTCGGGGTTGGCGATGCTGTGCTTCGCCCGATTCAGCATTTTTCGCCATGCGGGACCGGCGGTGATGCTGGCGCTGGTAGTGGCGGCATTGGCGGCGTCGACGCTGGTGCCGGCGATGCTGGCGATCATCGGCCCGCGTGCGTTCTGGCCGGCGAAGATTCGCAAGCCGGGACCCGGCGGTGAGCATGGCCCAGCACGAGGCCCGGTTTGGCCGGCGATCGCACGGGTGGTGGTGCATCGTCCATTGCTCGTCATGGCGGTGACATTCGGGGCGTTGCTGCTGCCGGCCGTGCGAGGTTTGAACGTTCCCTGTAGCTACGACTCGCTGACGAGCCTGAAATCGACTTATCCGGCCCCGCGCGGATTGGAGATGGCCGAGCGGCATTGGCCGACGGGCGAAACGGCGCCGGTGACGGTGCTGGCGGCGGCGGATCGGCCGCATGCGCCGGACTCGTGGGCGGCTCTTTGCAGCCGGCTGATCGCCGGCATTCGCACGGTCTCGGACGTGGACGACATTCGCGGGCTGGCGGCGCCGTTGGGCCTGCACGTCAAACCGGTCGAGAATGC
The DNA here is from genome assembly GCA_049512115.1 of Tepidisphaeraceae bacterium. Lineage (GTDB taxonomy): Bacteria > Planctomycetota > Phycisphaerae > Tepidisphaerales > Tepidisphaeraceae > PALSA-1353. The sequence goes on from JBEKXM010000024.1 coordinate 2,863, forward strand.
CGAGGTGCTTTTGCTGGCACACGACAAGGCGGCGGCGGAGTTCCTGAGTCCGGACGATCGCGCGATGCGGTTGTCGGTGGTGCTGACGGTGGCTCCGCTGAGCAGCGCGGCGCTGGAGGACGTTTCGAAGATCGCGGCGGCGGCCAGGGAGGCGGCCGCGGCGGCGAACTTCGACGCCCACGTCCATCTGACCGGGGCGAGCGCGGAAATGGTCGATATCCGCGACGTCACGCACCGCGATTTCAACCGCATCGCGATGCTGGCGCTGAGCGTCATTCTGATTGTGGTCATCGCCGCCCTGCGCGACGTGCCGCTGGCGGCCTTCATCCTCGGCGCGACGTTGCTGAGCTATTTCACCACTCTGGGGCTGACGCTTTGGACGTTTCAACTGCTGGGCGCGCACCAACTGGAATGGAAGGTGCAGATGATGCTGTTCATCGTCCTGGTGGCGGTGGGCCAGGATTACAGCATTTTCTTCGCGCTTCGGTACGAGCAGGAGACGCGGCGTTTGCCGCGGAAAGAGGCGGTGGAACGCGCGCTGATTTTCACCGGGCCGGTGATTTCGTCGTGCGGGCTGATCATGGCCGCGACGTTGGGGAGCGTCATGGCGGGGGATATTAAATTGCTGGTGCAACTTGGATTCGCCTTTGCGCTGGGGATGCTGGTGGATACGTTCATCGTGCGTCCGCTGTTATTGCCGGCGTTCATCGTCGCGACCGGGCGAACGGCCGGCGGGCGGAGAAGACCCGAGAATTGAGGCTATCTTTCTTCGCGTCTTTGCGTCCTGGCGGGAGTCAATCTGGAAGATTTACCGCGAAGGCGCGAAGGAGCGAAGTTGCGCGAAGAATTATCAATCTGACTTGGCGAAACTTCGCTTCTTCGCTCCTTCGCGGTAACGCATTTGACGATAACCGATGAAGCGGCGAAGCGGCGCGATCTTGGAAAATGTTCGCGAGGAGAAAAGAATTTGCAGGATATCAACGAAGGACGCGAAGAAGATTGTTGATTGAGGTGGCATGCCGATTCAGTTGATGGCAAAATCAGGCGGGGTTGCGCTGGCCGTGAAAGTCGTGCCGGGGTCGTCGCGCAACCGCGTGGCGGGGGAATATGCAGGGGGAATCAAGTTGAATGTCACGCAACCGCCGGAAGGCGGGGCCGCCAATCGGGCGGTGATCGCGCTGCTGTCGGAATTGCTGGAGATTCCGGCGGCGTGTATCCGCATCAGCCATGGGCAGAGCAGTCCACGCAAGGAAGTTATCATCACGGGGTTGCCCGCCGAGGCGATTGCCGCGCGGCTCAATTGTGTGCGGAGATGAAGGGATAGAATATATAAAGCTAAGGGAGACAACATGTACGTGGTAAGCGTGACCATATTTGTGAAGCCGGAGAAGTTGCGGGAATTTATTGAGGCGACGCTGGACAATGCGCGCAATACCCGGAAAGAGCCGGGGAACGTGCGGTTTGACGTGTCGCAGGGGGAGGCGGAGCCGACGCGGTTTTTGCTGTATGAGGTTTACCGGGCGAAGGAGGATTTCGTCCGGCATCAGCAGACGGAGCATTATCTGAGATGGAAGGATGCCGTGGCGGATTGGATGGCGCAGGCGCGTCAGGGCGTGAAGCATTTATCGGTGTTTTTCGGGGATGGCGGCGATGAAAGCGTTTGAGTTTTCCGGCGTGGGTCGGATTATTTTCGGGCGTGGGAAATTCGCCGTTGCCGGCGAAATCGCGGCAACGTTGGGGCGGTCGGCGCTGGTGATTTACAATGGTGATTGGGTTGTGGATGACATAATCGAATTGCTGTCGCGGCAAGGCGTGACGGGGGCGGCGGTGCGGCAACGCGGGGAGCCGACCGTCGCCCAGGTTGACGCGGCGGTGGAAGAGGGGCGGCGGCGGAAATGCGATTCGGTGATCGGCGTGGGCGGCGGGAGCGCGATCGACGCGGCCAAGGCCGTGGCGGGATTGCTCACCAACGGCGGGTCGGCGGTCGAATACATGGAGGTCGTCGGCAAGGGGAAGAAGATCACGAAGTTGGCTGCGCCGTGGATGGCGATACCGACGACGGGGGGAACCGGGGCGGAGGCGACTCGTAACGCGGTCATCGGCATGCCGGAAAAACAATTCAAGGCCAGCATCCGTAGCGAGCTGCTGTTGCCGCGGGTGGCATTGGTGGACCCGAGTCTGGGCGTGACGGTTTCGCCGGCGGTGACGGCCAGTTCGGGAATGGACGCGTTGTGCCAGCTTATCGAATCCTACACGTCAAGCGGAGCGTCGCCGATGACCGATGCGCTGGCGTTGCCGGGCATCGGCATCGCGGCGCGGAACCTTCCACTGGCGTTTCATGATGGGACGGATTTGGACGCTCGGGAGGGGATGGCGTTGGCGGCGCTGTTGAGCGGGGTGACGCTGACCAACGCGGGGCTGGGCGCCGTGCATGGGTTTGCGGCAGTGCTGGGGGCGAATTTCGTGGTTCCACATGGAACGGTGTGCGCGGCCCTTTTGCCGCACGTCATCGAATCGAACGTGCGCGCGTTGCGGGAAGGGGATTCGGCCGCGGGGTTGCCGGGTTTGCGGCGTTATGTGGCGGTGGGGCGGGAATTGCCGGGATTGGAGTCGGCCAGCGACGGCGACGCAATCGACGGATGTATTCGATTTACTTTCAATTTATTGCGCGAATTGAAGATTCCACCGTTGAGGCAGTTTGGAATCGGGCCGGAGCGCGTCGGGGAAATGGTCCGGCTGGCCCGAATGGCGAGCAGCATGCGGTTCAATCCGGTGTCGCTGTCGGATGAATCATTGTCCAGTATTCTGGGTGCGGCGATTGAAGGCGATGGGGAGATTCGATCTGTGTAACCCGATTGTGGGACGTGGGTTAGAGGCCCCATTGTGTGGCGGCAATCCCACGGCGGCGCCGTGGGCGTTGTCGGCGAGGCAGGGGCTGTCGGGGATTTTTTTGCGGCGCTCTTCACAGCAACTTAAGGTTGGGGCATGTTCGCATGGACATGGCCAAGCAAAGGTCGTTCAGGGGCGGCCAACCGGTATTTTTAATTTCGCGCGAATATTCTTTGGTGCAACTTTTGGCACTGCATCGGGTTGAGTTAGTTGCCCGCAGCACGATGTACGAACATCTGTTCGACGAGGAGGATGACTTCCTCGCGAAGGCGAAGCCTATCTCGCGGAGGCGAAGCCTACCTCGCGGAGGCGAGGCCTACCTCGCGGAGGCGAAGCCTACCGCAAGCAGGCAGTTTGACGTGGAGGATCTATGTCGGTTGAGAATAACGTTGCAACCCAAATGAAAAAGAGAGTCGTGTCCAAGTTTGGCGGTCCGCTGTTCGAGGGACTGGAAAACAGGACTTTGCTTTCGGCGAGCGGATTGTTGGCCGATCCATCGCTCGCCGCCGTCCCGGCTGCCAGCGCCGGTTCGATTATCACATACACCCCGGCGCAGATTCGAACGGCATACGGATTCAGTTCCGTGAAGCTGAGCAACGGCGCCGCGGGCACGGGGGCGGGCCAGACGATCGCCATCGTGGATGCGTACAGCGATCCCAACATTTCCAGCGATTTGAAGGCGTTTGACAGCCAGTACGGGCTGAGCGCCGCGTCGCTGAAGGTGGTGAGCCAGACCGGCAGCGCGACCTCGCTGCCGACCGCCAACGCGGGATGGGATTTGGAAATCTCGCTGGACGTGGAATGGGCGCATGCCATCGCGCCCGGTGCGAATATTCTGCTGGTCGAAGCCAACTCGTCGGGCCTGGGTGATCTGCTGACGGCGGTGAACTATGCGAGAAAGGCCGCGGGCGTGTCGGTGGTTTCGATGAGTTGGGGATCGAGCGAGTTTTCAAGCGAAACGCAATACGACGGCTATTTCACGACGCCGAGCGGCCACCAGGGCGTCACGTTCGTGTCCGCGTCCGGCGACCAGGGGTCCTGGTACGGACCGGAATGGCCGGCGAGTTCTCCAAATGTGTTGTCGGTCGGAGGCACGACGCTGAATCTGGCCAACTCGTCGGGAACCTGGGGCAGCGAAACCGGCTGGTCCGGCAGCACCGGAGGCATCAGCAGCTACGAACGCGAGCCAAGCTATCAAACCATTTCCCAAACCACGGGAGCGCGGACCACGCCGGATGTCGCTTACGACGCCAATCCGAGCACCGGATTCGCGGTTTACGATTCGGTTGCCTATGCCGGCGGCAAGGGATGGTGGGACGTCGGTGGAACCAGCGCCGGCGCACCGCAATGGGCGGCTTTGGTGGCCATCGCCGACCAGGGGCGCGCCGTCAAAGGACTCGGATCGCTCAATGGAACGTCACAAACATTGCCAATGCTCTATTCCCTGTATAACTCAAAGCAGTATAGCCAGGCGTTTCATGATGAGACGGTTGGCGCCAGTTCCTGGTACTTCTCGGCGGGGCCCGGCTATGACGCGGTGACCGGGCTTGGTTCGCCCAAGGCGGCGTACGTGATCCAGCAACTGATCGGCGCCGGAACCACGGTGACGGTAAACGCGGCGAAGGCTTCGAGCGCGGTGGTGGTCAAGGCATCGGCGGCCAAAGCCGGCTTCCACCCCAGATACACCGTTGATCAGAGCGCGGGTGGGCCGTACGCGGCTGCCGCCGCGGGCATGTCATCCAATGAATCATTCGCCACCCGGTCCCCCTCGCCGCGGCAGGCGGTCGAACTGGGAACTGGTCCCGGCCAGGCCGGGGGCGATTCCGCGGCTTTCCAGACGATCAAAACCAGTTGGGAACCCGGCTTCGAACTTGCCGGAAGTCTCCTGAGCAGCAGGTGGCGCGGCGCCTTTGCCGATTTCAGCACGACGCTGGCCGTCTCCAACATCGACGCCGAGATTGCCGCCGCGACCGGGTTTTTCCGCGGCTTCAATGCCATGTCAACCGCCGGCGCATCGACCCAGTTCGTCGAAAGACTCGTGATTTCCGATGCATCGGCGCTGGCGCAGGTCGCCAACACCCTGGCCGTGCGATTGTATGAAGAAGACTCGATGATCTGGAAGGAATCCGCCGGACTCCTCGGCGCGGCAATGATTGTCGGAATGCACGTGGCCCGGGGCCGGCCGGCAAGCCAGGTCCCGGTGCGGAAGAGAAAAAATCAGAAATTCCTATGCGTCGGCGAGCGCGGTCGCGGCGCGATGGAACCGGAAATATAGCCTCGCCCAGGCATTCGGCGGTTGTGGCCTGGAGTCTGGAATTCTGTCCCATCCGAGAGAGAACTGGCCTCGCGCAAGCGGGGCCGGTTTTCTGTTGATCGGCGCGCTTGCCCCAAGCCGGTTGGATCGTTTATCAATGCGGGGATTGTGGACTTGCTGGCGATACGTAATCCTCCGGACGTCATTTCGGCGAGATTCGCCGAAATCCATCAGGCCGTCCTTCGTGAATCCGGCTGCATACGGGAAGAAAATTTCCGCGTCATCGGGACCGACGATCTGGCGCTGCTTTTCCGGATTTATGAAGAGCGGTTCTTTGACGGTTGGCTCTCAAAGGCGATCGCATCGACGGCCGGCGCGGCGCTGACGTTTCGCCTTTCGTCAACCATGACCCGTGCCGGCGGGAAGACTATTCGGATGCGCATCGCGCTGCGAACCGGAATCAGCGCACCGCGCTTCGAGATCGCCATCGCCAGCCGGATGCTGTTCATGAACTTCGGGGACGACAATCGGGCGGTGACCGTGTGCGGCCTGGCGTGTGGCAATCGGCTCGCGGCGCTGCAGCGGATCATGGAGCATGAGATGCTGCATTTGGCGGAAATGCTGGTTTGGGGGAAATCGAGTTGCTCGAAGCCGCGGTTCAAGTCGATGGCCGTGAACATCTTCGGCCATGCGGATACGCGGCACGAATTGGTCACGCCTCGGGAACAGGCCGAAGTTCGGCATGCGGTGAAGATCGGCAGCAAGGTCGTGTTTGAGTTTGGCGGGAAGCGATTGGCGGGGCTGGTCAACCGGATTCACCACCGGACAACGGTGCTGGTCGAATCGCCCGGCGGCATGCCGTACAGGGATGGCAAGACCTATCTGAAGTATTACGTGCCACTGCCGATGTTGCGCGTGGAGGGCGCGGAGTCGGCGAAGTGAAGGCGGCCTTGGCGGCGCAAGCCATTTCGGGACCGTGTGTGAGACTATTTCCCGTGACTGGCCCGGAACTCGGCCTCGGCTTCAAGCCAATTCTGGACCGGGTGGTTCGAATGGGCCGCGTGGTTCTTTTTCTGCCATATCTCGTAGGCTCGCTTGGCGACCATTTCCGGGGTGACCGGCACGGGAGCGGCGGTCGCCGGTCGGGGAATCCGCCGGCGGGGGGCGGACGGCTTTTTCGCCTTTTTCGACTTCTTTGCCGGCGAGGGTTTGCCGGCGGGTTTCTTTGCGGCTCGTGTTTTCTTTGCCATGTAAGCTCCTTGCAATGCGATGCACGGTCGTTGTTGTTAACATATTACTGTGAAGTCCGCGAGAGGATAGGGCCGGGGCATGTTGAGTGGGGTGTAACGCCCACTTGTGACGGATAGGTCTGGCGATTGCCAATTGCCAATTGCCTATTGAAAGAAGCGGAGATTGCGGACTCCGGTATTCCAATAGGCAATAGGAAATGGGCAATTGGCAATCTGCCACCATCCGCCACAAATAAGCGTGGCACTCCGTTGAATGAATGTATCGCTTGTTTTTGAAAACGGCGCGTGTCTGGCCCTATCATCTGCGGCACGAGGCTGGTTTTGGAAGGCGGCGAGCGTTTCGTCGTTGAGCCGCGCGCATTTTTCGAGGCATTTGCCGATGAAATACCGCAAGCTTGGTAACACGGACGTGAGCGTTTCGGAAGTGAGCTTTGGGTGCTGGACGATGGGCGGATTGAATTGGGTCAATGGCGAACCGAACGGCTGGGCCGACGTGAATGAGGATGAGATCGCCGCGGGAATCAAGGCGGCGCTGGATGCGGGAGTCAACCATTGGGACAACGCGGACGTGTACGGCAACGGCCGGGCGGAGCGCATGCTGGCACGGGTCTTCGATCGGCTGGGAGTCGATTCAAAGCGGCAGATCATCGCGTCGAAGATCGGCCATTTCCCCGGGACGGCGGAGCATGCGTACGATCCTCTGCACATTCGTCACCAATGCGAGCAGTCGCTGAAGAATCTGAAGCGCGAGTACATCGACGTTTACTATCTGCATCATGGCGATTTCGGGCCGGACGCGAAATATCTCGCCGGGGCGGCCGATGCGCTGGACCGATTGCAGAAGGAAGGCAAAATTCGGGTCAAAGGGCAAAGCGCCTACAGCGAGGCGGATTTCGAGCGGGCCGTTCCGGTGGTCAAGCCGGCCGTGCTGCAAAGCTGGGCCAATGCGCTGGACGATCATTTCGTGCGGCCGGGGTCGCGGCTGCAAAAGTTGATGGATCAATACCAGCTTACGTTCGTCGCGTTTTCGCCCCTGGCGCAGGGGCTGCTCCTGGATAAATTCGATCCGGCCAAACCGCCGCAATTCGAGCCGGGCGATCATCGGCGGGGCAGCAAGCGATTTGAAACCGAGGAATTGCTCAAGCTGAAGCCGAAACTTCAGAAACTCAAGCAGCGGTTTGGACAAACGACGGAAGAGCTGGCCGCGATGGCGTTGAATTATCTGCTGGCGATGCCGCGGGTGAGCTGCGTCATCCCCGGCTTCCGCAACGAGCGGCAGGCGAGGTGCAACCTGGGCGGGGTGGGAAGAAAATTGAACGAGGATGACATCAAGTTTATCCGGGAGACGCTGGGGTGAAGGGATGGGCTACAACGGCGAACCGCTTCGCAATCCCTCGACCACTTGCCAGACCAAATCGATCCGCCCGCGCTCGATGGCTTCCACGGGTTTGAGGCCGCCAAGCATCTCGTTCGGTTCGGACAACCATTGGCCAATATGATCGAAATCCATTGCCTCACCCAGGGCCTCGCCCAGCCGGCTGACCTGCGAGAGATTCCGCCGAACCCGCGATGGCGCTACCGTGCCGGATTCGACGCCCGATGCCGTGCGCAATGACACGTCCAAGAGCTGGGAAAGCAGTTCCTGGGACAACCCATATCGCTTGCGAAGCGCCCGCACTTCGCTTTGGCCCGCCTTCTTTGGGTTGCGGCTTGGTTTGGTCGTCCTGACGCCGGGATGCTTTATCGCCGTTGCCATGGTTAACACCTCATGCATGACGTTACGCGGCGTTGCGCAATAAGTCAAGCATTTCTACACGCAAGTATGCGTGTTATAATACCTATCGACTGTTTGACGCTATGGCATTGCCGTCCGCCGCAGCACAATGAGTCTGCTGGGGGGATGAAGGTGGTCCGGTAACACGATGATGTTGTGTCCATGGTCCGGCGAGTGGGCCGACGGGGCCAGGATCGCCTGCACTCTGCAAGCGTGGGCCGCCCGGCCAATGGCCTGGGTCAACGACTCTTCGCCGCGCGCCCGGAATAACCACCACGATTCAGTGCGTAGTTGATCGATGGTTGTGCCAAGGGAAGCCAGCACGTCAGGATTGCGTAGGTCCAGTAGCCGCTCGACTTTTACAGAGATCGCCTTGAAAACCAATGGCATGGCTTGTTCGACCGGCAGTCCGGCTCGGCGTTGGTACGCCAGGGTCTCCATCATCGCCAACTCCGGCGTCGTGCTGCCGTATACGGCCGGATAGCTGCCTGGCGCGTTGAATCTGGCGCCCGATGCCATGTTGCCTCGTCCCGTCAGCATGTCTCGTCCCGCAGCCCACTTTGGCGGCGCGGAGCGGTAGATCGTTCCGGTCCACGGATAGACGCGACTCACAGCGACTTTCATCGCGGCCAGAAGCCGGGCGAACTCCGGATGTTCCTTCACTTTCACAAGCTACTGTGTATCGACCCATTCGTGACCCCGCAACCACATGCAACCCTCGCCCATCGAAGCTTGGCCGATCGCGATCGGGGATTGAGTTTCTGCTCTGCTTCGTCCGCGACGATGGGATCGGGGCTGATCTGGGCGTAAATCCCGCCGCGCAAGCCGTCGCGGAAGGCGGCTTTTACGCGACGGTCTTCGCCGCTGTGAAAGCTGATAATGGCGACTACCCCGCCGGGACGGAGGCATTTTGGAAGGACCGCGAGCAGGCGTTCGAGGTTGGCCAGTTCGCGGTTGACGAGGATGCGCAGGGCCTGGAACGTCCGGGCGGCGGGATGAAGTTTTGCGCCGGCGGCGCGCTGGAGCGTGAAATCGCGCGCCTGGCAGACGATGGCGGTCAAGTCCTGGGTGGTGGCGATCGGGCGGATTTTGCGGCGCTGGACGATCAGTTCGGCAATCTGAGGCGCATCGGTCTCGTCGCCGAGTTCGAGCAACGCCGATTCCAACTCGCGCTGGGGGATTTGGTTGATGACCGTGGCGGCGGGGCGCCCGCGAGTGGGGTCCATCCGCATGTCCAGCGGACCGGGCTGACGATACGAGAACCCGCGGGCCGGATCGTCAATCTGCGGACTGGCGACGCCCAGGTCCGCCAGAATCGCGTCGGCCTGTTCCACGCCGGCCTGGGCCAGGATGGTCGGCAGGGCCGCAAAGTTGCCGTGATGCAACTCGAATGTGCCGCTGATGCTCGCGAGTTTTTCGCGTGCGATGGCAATGTTGGCGGGGTCGAAGTCGATTCCGATCAATCGGCCGGCGGGCTGGATCCGTGGCAGGATTGCCGCCGCATGTCCGCCCAGGCCCAGGGTGCAGTCCACGACAATGTGTCCCGGGCGCGGGTCGAGAACGTCCAGCACCGCGCCGAGCAGCACGGGAACATGGCGGGTGTCGCGCGTCATGGGAGGAGATGCGGGGGCGTATTCGGGGGGTTTGCGACGCTCGAAGACCGGGGGATAGCCATCCCCCGGCTTTGGGCACAAGTCGGAGCGCTGCGAACCATTTAGATCCCTTGCGCGCTGCGGCGCAGCAACTCGCGGTTGTCGGCCGGGCGCAACGGCAGATATCCCTTGAGCGGAATCAGTTGTTCGTGAACCGCGTCGATCAGGTCGGACGGATAGGGGAAGAACGCATCCTCCACTTCATCGGCCGGGGTGATCCAGTTGCGCGCGCCCACCACGGTCGGCGGAGCGTCCAGCTCGTCGAACGCAAACTGGGTGATCTTGGCGGCGAAGGTCTGCAACGCGCTGCCGCGTTCGCAGGCGTCGGAGGCCAGGAGAATCTTGCGCGTCTTGGTCACCGAGGCGATCACCTTCTCGAAATTGAACGGAACGATGGAGCGGGCGTCGATGATCTCGCAGGAGACGCCGTGTTTTTCCTCGAGGGTTTTGGCGGCCTCGATGGCGCGATAGAGGGTGGCGCCGATGGTGAGGATGGTCAGGTCCTTGCCGGTCTTTTTGACGTCCGGTTCGCCGATGGGGACTTCGTAATATCCGGTTGGCACGCCGCCGGGGACGAATTCTTCCGGCTGATCGTAGATGCGCTGGCTCTCGAAAAAGACGACCGGATCGGAGCCGGTGAGGGCCGAATACATCAGGCCCTTGGCGTCGTAGGGGGTGGCGGGGAAGACCACCTTGAGGCCGGGGATATGGGCGCACATGGAAGTCCAATCCTGGCTGTGCTGGGCGCCATATTTGGAGCCGACGGAGACGCGGAGGACAACGGGCATCTTGAGCAATCCGCCGGACATGGATTGCCATTTGGCCAATTGGTTGAAGATTTCATCGCCGGCCCGGCCCATGAAATCGCAGTACATCAGTTCGACGAGCGGGCGGCCGCCTTCCAGCGCGTAGCCGACGGCGGTGCCGACGATGGCGCCTTCGCTGATGGGCGAATTGAAGAGGCGATGGTAGGGAAGGGATTCGGTGAGTCCGCGATAGACGGCGAAGGCGCCGCCCCAGTCGCGGTTTTCCTCGCCGTACGCCACCAGCGTCGGATCGACGTGGAAGCGATCGAAGATCGCCTCAAAAATCGAGTCGCGGATACCGATGCACTTGGCCTTGGAGAGTTTGGCGCCCTTGTCGTCGAACGCCGAGCGGCTGCGCGTCGCCAGTTGCTTCACGCGCGGGTTTTCCGCTTTGGCCAGCAGGGTTTCGGGCTTGCGGCCGGGCTCCATCGACTCGATCTTCTGATTGGAGAACATCGTCCTCTCCAGCAGCGATCCGACTTTTTTCAGATCGGCGCGCGGGGAGATTTTTTCGTCGATCGCCTTCTTGAAAGCGCGGAAGACGACGTCGTCGCACTGGGCCTTGACGTCGTCGATCTCGCTTTGCGTGCAGACGTTGGCGGAAATCAGATCGCGCGCGAAGGTGACGAGGGGATCGACCTTTTGCCAGGCCTCGACTTCGGCCTTCTCGCGATAGCTGCTGGCGTCGGATGGGGAGTGGCCGCTGAACCGATAGGTGACGGTATCCAAAAGCACCGGCCCGTCGCCCGATTCGAGGATTTTCTTCTTGCGGGCGATGGCGTCGACGACGGCCAGCGGGTTGTACCCGTCGATTCGTTCGGCGTGCATCTGCTGCGGATTGACCCCCGCGCCAAGCCGCGCCAGAACGCGGAAGCCCATCGTTTCGCCGACCGGCTGACCGCCCATGCCGTAGAAGTTGTTGACGAAATTGATGATGAGCGGCAGACCGCCGCGATGCGATTCATCCCAAAGCAGCTTGAACTGGTCCATGGTGGCGAAGCAAATGCCCTCCCAGACCGGTCCGCAGCCGGCGGAGGCGTCGCCGATGTTGGCGATGACGATCCCCTTCTTCTTGTTGACGTGCTTGAAGAGCGCCGCGCCGACGGCGATGTCGGCCGATCCGCCCACGATCGCGTTGTTCGGATAAATCCCCAGCGGCGGGAAGAAGGCGTGCATCGAACCGCCCATCCCTTTGTTCATGCCCGGTTCGCGCCCGAAGATCTCGGCCAATGCTCCATAGACGAGATAATCAACCGCCAAATCCTTGGTCGAACCCTTGGCATCCTTCTCGACGACCCGGAGGCAATCTCCGCCGAAGTAGTTGCGCATGAGGTTCATGAGCGAAGCGTCGTCGAGCTTGTCGATGGCCGAGAGGCCTTTGGCGAGGATTTCGCCGTGGCTGCGATGGCTGCCGTAGATATGGTCATCGACGCCGAGCAAAAACGCCTGCCCGACCGCCGACGCTTCCTGCCCGATCGACAGATGCGCCGGGCCGCGATGGTTGTACTCGACGCCCTTGAAGTTACCGCGCAATTTGATCTCGTTGAGCATGTTCTCAAAGGCGCGGATCATCTCCATGTCGCGCTGAATGCGGAGCAGGTCCTTGGGCGAATAATAAATCAGTTCATCGGCGATCGTGCGGCTGTACTGATTCACCGGGATCGGCTGGAATTGAATCGAGCTCTTGGTTCGGAACTCCGATGGACTGAGCATCTGGCTCTTGGGCATGGCGGTAAATCCTTCTTGCTTAGAGTTTCCTCATTTTTATAAGCCGGCTTTGACTTCAGACACCGGACTGTTTTCGGCGGTCTCGCTGCCGGGATGAAGGATCTCGATGTTGCGTTGGGCCAGGAAATCATGCCACGGCGGGCTGGGCGGCGCATCGGTGACGACGCGATGAATCTGGTCCCAATCGACAATCTTGAACAGCGAGAGCGCGTGAAATTTCGTGTGATCGACCAGGAGCACGACCTGGCGGGCGTTGCGGACGGCCAGGCGATGGAGATTGGCGCTTTCGATGTCGGCGGCGGCCAGGCCGAATTCCATGTCCAGGCCATCGGCCCCGATGAAACAGAGATATCCGCGAAGTTGACAGAGCGTGGCGATGGCGAGCGGGCCGACGCAATCCATGCGATCGGCGCGATACTGTCCGCCGAGCATGATGGCGCTGAGGCCCGGGGCGTCCAGCTCCAGCGCCAAGCGCGCGGAGTTAACGATGATCGACAGGTTCCGGCGGCGCTTGAGGAAGGGGGTCATCTCAAAACAGGTGGTGCCGGAATCCAGGAATATCTGCTCGTCATCGCCGACGAGGCCGGCGGCAAGTTGCCCGATCGCCCGCTTGGCTTCGACGTTGCGCATGGCTTTGGAACGGATGGAATAATCGGAAGGCCGGCGGAGCGTTGCCCCGCCATAGACCAATTCCACTTGACCATCCTCGGCGAGGGATTTGAGATCGCGGCGGACGGTGGCTTCCGAGACGTTCATGCGCGCGGCCAGTTCCTTGGCAGTGACGTGGCGCTTCTCAAAAACCTCGCTGAGGATCTCCTCGCGACGTTGTGTGGATGGGCCGTTCATGGTTTTCTGAAGGGCGGATGTTAGGCCCGCCGCAACAATAATGCGCATACTATGCCATAATTTGGCGCTCAATTCAAGCAAATTGTGCAAAATTCTGCTTGACTTACGCCAAAATTTGACGAAACTATGTCAATCGTACATAAGTTCGGTTTGGAACAACAGGTGAGACATGCCAACGATCACGCTTCCAGCGGTTGGAGATATGCAGGCGGGGACGATCCGCCGATGGCGAAAGGATCGGGGGGACGCCGTGGCCAAGGGGGAGGTGCTGGTGGAAGTTGAAGGGGAGACGGCGGTCGTCGAGGTGGAATCGGCGCTGGCCGGAACGCTGACGGAGATTCTAGCTGGCGAGGGGAAAACCGTGGCGGTTGGGGCGCCGATTGGGACTGTCGCCACGGGAGATGCCAAACCGGTGGCGATTGCGGCCGCGCCGATTGCCCCGGCGGGGAACGTCATTCCGATCCTGATGCCCAAGGCCGGACAATCGATGGAGGAAGGAACCCTCGTTAAATGGCACGTTGCGCCCGGCGCGAACATTAAAAAGGGCGACGTGATCTTCGAAATCGAAACCGACAAGGCGAACATGGAAGTGGAGGCGACCGACGGCGGCCGGCTGTCACGCATCGTATTGCCCGAAGGCAAGAC
>JBEKXM010000025.1:0-16371 GCA_049512115.1 Tepidisphaeraceae bacterium
CCGGCCAGCGCGTGATCGATCCGTCCAACGCCTCGTTCACCGGCCTTTACGAAACGCTCAAGCTCGGCTCCTGGAGCGATGAACTCTGCCAAGCCGCCGGCGTTCCACTCGCGAAACTTCCCCAAATCGTCCCCGCCGATCGGATCCCCGGCTCCATCACGCGCCCGGCCGCCCACCGTTTCGGTCTCACCGAAGGCACGCCGGTGATGACCGGCATGATCGACACCGGCGCCGCCTTCATGCTCTTCGGCCCGCGCCCCGGACAACTCCTCAACGTCAGCGGCTCCACCGACGTTCTATGCCTCTGCACTCGCCACCCGCGCCCGCACGAAAATCTTCTCACCCGCGCCCTGGGAATCGGCCGGCTCTGGCTGTCCGTCGGCACCCTCGCCGCCGCTGGCTCCGCCATCACCTGGGCCCGCGACCAGTTCTTCCGCGATCTTTCCACCGAGGACTATTACCGTCTCTTGGCAAATCTCGCCCGAAAATCAAAACAAAAACAAAAACAAAAACCCGATCCCACGGTTATTTTCCAACCCTACCTCGCCGGCGAGCGCACCAGCATCGAGCAAAAGCAAGCCTCCTTCTCCAACCTCACGCTCGCCACGACGCGCCAAGACATGCTGATGTCGATCATCGACGCCCTCGCCAAAGCCAGCGGCGCCCGCCTGGCGCTCTTGAAATCCCGCGGCGTCCGAATCCGTCCCACCGTTTTCGTCAGCGGCGGGGCGGCCGGCGCACTCCACCAGGTCCTCTATCGCGACTGGCCCGGCCATTGGCGTTTCAAATCCGAAACCGAAGCCTCCCTCCGCGGACTTTCCCGCATTACTCCCCAGCCCATTTAACGGTCTCTTTTGGCCTCGCGCCCCGTTCGAACTCTGACCTGCTGGATCAAACGAGCTTGAAAAATCATCGGGACAACAAGACGGCTCTTGAACTTTTTGTGAGGGGAGTGTCTGGTTGGAGATTGAACTTTTCGGGCCAATTGTGAATGACCAGGATCCAGCTCACGTTGCCCCAGAAGCCACAATGATGACCCGCGAATGCTCGGGCAGTTTAACTGCGGGGTCGAGCGGGCGCACCAATCCGTTTTCCACCACGCCCGCCACGGCGACAGGCTGCCGACGGTTTCGTCCCAGGTGAGTTTCCACCGGCGAGAGCGGCGCCTCGGGCGGCAATTGGAGCGGCGCCATCTGCGGCTCGGCGGCAATGTGCTCGTCCTTGGCCCGGCGCTTTGGGCTGCGAGAGTCAACTTCAGGGTTTGCCATAGGATCGCTTCTTTCCATCAGTATGCGGTGATCACGAAAACCGGCGCCTCGCTCGCCTCGTCAAAGAAGATGTCGAGAACTTCATCGTCGTCCCGGTCGTATCGCCAAATGACCCAGAGCCGTCGGCCGGCCGGCGTGGCGGCGAACATCTCAAACGACCCATCCCTGCGCTCGCGCAGGCTCAAAACGCGATCGAACGCGCCTTCAACCTCCGCGGCCGAAAGCCCATGGTCGCCGATCTTCCGCAGGTTCCACTCGATCCACTTGAACCGTCTCATCGAATCCTGCCCCTATTATATGGCATCACGCCGTGCCAAGCACGCGGCAGAATCCGGCGTGTCTCCCTTCCGATTTGAACCGCGTGATAGACGCAATGGCACAACGGCACGCCGATAATCGGGGTGACGGGATTTGAACTCACATCGCCTGCCGCTTCAGCGCGGAAAGCCGGCCAAATGATTGCGCACCCGATGATTGCGTACCCGGGACCGGAACAATCCCCCCGACGATTTACTGATCCATCATCAACTGCTGCAACTGATCCAGCGCCTTGTCCGTCTGGCCCTGTTCCTTGTACAGATCGAACAGCGGCTGCCTTCGATTCCATTTCAGCGGATGAACGTGATCCGCGCGAGCTTGGCTTCGACCAGCGGATCAAACTCGCGGTGGTCGGACGTGACCACGTCCCCGGTGAGCTTTTCCGACAACGCCAGCGAAAAACAGTCAGCCAGCGAGATTTTTTGAATGGTGCCTTTCAAATCCCCAACTCGTTGCCAGAACGCTCTGCCCATATCACGTCGCATGCGAACGCCAACCCCTTCGAGATCGTCAATCGCCATGCGCGCCGTCCGCGCATCCGAGCTTCGAAGGAAGTCGTAATATACCTCGCAAAGGTTGACCGCGTGTGCGAAACACCGGTCGGTGGGATGGGTCAGAATTGCCTCCACGACTTGGGCGCCAGGCTCGTCCCTGAGAAATGCGATCATCGCGCAGGCATCCAGTACGCGGTTCATCGCCGCTTGTCCTCTTTAGAAATCTCACGCTGTTTTTGGGCGGCGAACGCCGTGCTGCTTGTTCGAACGTGGGTGTACTTTCCGCGCAATTCACTGACCCGCTTCCGCCGGCGGGAAGAGAACGAACTCACCGTGCGCGAATGTGCCGTTGTGGTGCTCATCGCCGGATTGTAACACCGGCAGCCCAGTGTGACCACGGCAGCGAGCGTCGGCGAAACTCGGCGGCATCCGCAAGCGAACCCCCCTGGCGATGCAACGGATTATGAAACCATTGGAGTGACGGGATTTGAACTCCAATCGCCCGCCATTCCCGCCCGAAAAATCGGCCGGATGATCGCGCACCTGGGACTTGAACAATCCCCCGCCTTTACTGATCCATCATCAACTGCTGCAACTGATCCAGCGCCTTGTCGGTCTGGCCCTGTTCCTTGTACAGATCGAACAGCGTCATGCGAATTTGCCGCTGAACCGTCCGGCTCTTGGTGTCGTACAACGCCTTGGTGAAGAAATCGATCGCCGGCTGCCCCTTCGGGCCAAGCATGTTCTTGGCCTCGATCACCGCTTGCACCCCGCTCATCCCGGCGTCGTTGGCGATTGCCGCCTGGTGCTCGACCCACCAGACATATTCATCCTTGGTCTGCCAGTTGTCCGTCGTCTGTGACGGGGCCGGTGGCGGAGAAGAGTCGTCCGCCTTCAACATTCCGCAAATGCCCGCCGCCAATGCGATGGGCGCTACTATGGCCGTCAGCTTCCTCATAAAAGCCTCCCAAAGGTTAAAGAGATTGTGTACTTATAACCGCGACAGTATCCTATCCATCCCGCAATGACGTTCTAAATGACGTTCTAATTGGGAAATCGCCGGTTGTCGAATCCCTTTTTAGCCGCAGGGAAACGCGTTTTTTGACGGCGTTGGATGCTCAGGTACAACAATTTTGCAACGAAAGTCATAGAATGAATCAGGTGCGTAACAATATCCGCAATGTCGCCATCATCGCCCATGTCGATCATGGGAAGACCACGCTCGTCGATGCCTTGCTTCGCCAAAGCGGCAATTTCCGCGACAGCCAGGTCCAGCAGGACACCCTGCTCGATTCCAATCCCCTGGAGCGCGAGCGGGGAATCACCATCCTGGCCAAGAACGTCGCCATCAACTACACCAGCCCCGACGGCAAAACCACCAAGATCAACCTGATCGACACCCCCGGCCACGCCGATTTCGGCGGCGAGGTCGAGCGCGTCCTGGGCATGGCCGACGGCGTCTTCCTCCTGGTCGATGCCGCCGAGGGACCCATGCCCCAGACCCGCTTCGTCCTGAAAAAGGCCTTCCAGCACGAGCTGCGCCCCATCGTCGTCATCAACAAGATTGACCGCCAGGACGCCCGCGCCCACCAGGTCCTCGACGAGGTCTTCGACCTGTTTGTCGAGCTCGGCGCGGATGATGAAACCCTCGATTTCCCCGTCCTCTACGCCAGCGGCCGCGCCGGCACCGCCTCCTGGCATCTGGAGCAGAAGGGCACCGATATCATTCCCGTCTTCGAAGCCCTCCTCAAGCACATCCCCGCTCCCCATGGCGATCCGGACAAATCCCTCCAGATCCAGATCAGCAGCATTCTATACAACGACTACGTTGGGCGCATCGGCGTCGGCCGGATTTTCAACGGCCGAATCCGTAGCGGACAACAGATCACCGTCGTCCGGCGCGACGGCACGCGCATCAAAACCAAGGTTCAGCAGGTCCAGGTTTTCGACGGCCTCGGTCGAAAGGACGTCGAGGAAGCCGAGGCAGGCGACATCGTCGCCCTGGTCGGACTGGAAACCGTGGATATCGCCGATTCCATTTGCGATCCGATCGACCCCCAGCCGCTGGTTGCCACCGAAATCGAGCCGCCCACGCTCACCATGATGTTCAGCGTCAACGATTCCCCCTTCGTCGGCAAGGAGGGCAAATACGTCACCAGCCGAAACCTCCGCGAACGCCTTTTCAAGGAACTGGAAAGCAACGTCGCCCTCAAGGTCGAGGAAACCGCCGTCAAGGACGCCTTCAAAGTCTCCGGCCGGGGCCTGCTCCATCTCGGCATCCTCATCGAAAACATGCGCCGCGAGGGTTACGAACTTTCCATCAGCAAGCCCCACGTCATCCTCAAAAAAGACGACGACGGCAATACCCTCGAGCCCATCGAATATCTCGTCATCGACGTGCCGGAGAAAAACCTCGGCGGGGCGATGGAATTGGTCGGAAATCGCCGCGGTGAACTCGTCCGCATGGACAACCGCTCCGGACAGGTCCACCTGGAATTCACCATTCCCGCCCGCGGCCTGATCGGCCTCCGCACCCGCATGCTCAACGCCACCCAGGGCCAAGCCATCATGCACCACAATTTCCACGAATATGCCCCGCTCCGCGGCGATGTCCCCGTGCGCGCCAACGGCGTCATGATTTCCAACGTCGCCGCCAACGTCAACGCCTACGCCCTCAACACCCTCCAGGACCGCGGCGTCATGTTCGTCGAACCCGGCGAACCCGTTTACGAAGGCCAGGTCGTCGGCGAGCATTGCCGCGAGGACGACATCGTCGTCAACCCCACCAAGGCGAAAAAGCTTTCCAACATGCGCACCACCGCCAGCGACGAAAACATCATCCTCAAGCCCGCGCGCAAAATGACTCTCGAACAAGCCCTGGAATACATCGAGGAGGACGAACTGGTCGAAGTCACCCCCGGCAGCATTCGTCTGCGCAAGGATTTGCTCGACGAAAACGAACGCAAACGCGCCAACCGCAAACAAGCTACCACGGCGGAAGCATGATTGCGTTTGCTCCTATGCCGCCACCGTTAAAACCCTCAATTTCTTGAGCTTTGCGAGAGCTTTCCACAGGTCATATTGCATTTGCTGGCTCAGCCAGGACTCCGGCGTCGTTTTGAAGGCGATCGACAGTCGGATCGCCATTTCGGGACTGACACCGGACCTGCCGTTGAGCAGTTCCGAAAGGCTCTTGCGAGTTACGCCTAATGCCTTGGCGGCCCTGGTAACCGAAAGCCCCAACGGAACGAGGCAAAGTTCTCGAATGACTTCGCCCGGATGCGGGGGATTGTGCATACGCAAGCTCATGGTCCATTCCTCAGTGATAATCCACGTAGTCGACGTCCAGCGCGTCTTGGCCGTCAAATCGGAATACGACTCGCCAGTTGCCGCTCACGTCAACCGCGAAATATCCCTTCATGTCGCCTTTCAAGGGATACAGTCTCAGCCCGGGCAGCGCCATGTCCCCGGGCCTTTGCGACGCCGAAAGCCGGGCGAGAATCAGTCGAAGTCTCTTCGCGTGATCGACCCGGATTCCCGCCACTCTTCCGGTAACGAAGAACTTCTCCAGCCCTTTGTGCCTGAATGACCGGATCATTTCGCGGCTAGAGTGTAACCTGATACGTTACGGGTGTCAATTCCAAGTTGCCCAAAAGGCCAGGGGATTGCGGGACCAAATAGCGTTCCAATCCAAAACAAGCCGCCTGTCTCGGCTGCGAATTGCGCCATATTGGCCTCGCCTTCATTATCGCATATTCTTCAACCCCATGACCCGGCCCCTCATCGGCATCACCCTCGACACCCACGACGAAGGCGACAAATACGAATCGCCCTTCGCCTACGCCCAGGCCGTCGAACGCGCCGGCGGCCTGCCGCTGCTGCTTCCCTATCAATCCGATCTCGACCTCATCCCTCAATTCGTCGATGCCTGCGCCGGCTTCCTCTTCACCGGCGGAAACGATCTCGACCCCGCTCTCTACGGCCAATCCTGGCATCCCAAGGCTGTCCGCGTCGACCCCGCCCGCCAGAAATTCGAGTTGGCACTCCTCGCCGAAGTCGAACGCCGCCGACTTCCCGCTCTGGGCGTTTGTCTCGGCTCACAGTTGATGAACGTCCACCGCGGCGGAAGCATGCACCAATTCCTCCCCGATTTCGTCCGCCCCAATCTGCTGGAGCACCGCAAGATCGGCGACGAACTTCCCCGCCATAACGTCTCCGTCGATCTTTTTTCGCGTCTGGGCCAGGCGATCGGAAAGCCGGAGATTCTCGTCAACACCTCTCACAAGCAAGCCGCCGACCGTCTCGGCCGCGGCCTGCGCGTCATCGCCACCGCCCCCGACGGCGTCATCGAAGGCTTCGAGGACCCCACGTTTCCCCTTTTCGCCGCCGTTCAATGGCACCCCGAACGCCTCATCGACGAGCCGGAGCATTTGGCGCCGTTCAAGCTATTGGTGGACACTTCCCGGACCCATGGAACGTAATTGACTCGAGGGCCTCCCGCCGACTTGCCGATCATCGGAAGCTTGCCACCATGGCGAGTCCCCGTAAAATGTTCCGGACGCTGCGTTGTTCAATTTCGGCCGAGTACCCAAGCGGGGACGGGGAATCTCAAAAAAGCTCGGAAAAACATAGCGTTTCTGAATCTGCGGACCACCAATTGGACCACGGGAAGCGAGATGGTCCCCGATTGCAGGCCAGCATCGAGTTATGGGACATCTTCCCGGAAGCCACGCGACGGGCAATAATAGCCTTGATCGGCCAACGTCCAAAGTAACCCCTTATTGCACAGGCATTTGATACGCGGGCGTTTGTTTGGACCGACTTTTTTTACTTGATTTGTTAGGTAAATATCTGTATAGTTTTTGACGACATACGGGACGGCGGTATGAAGAAGGAATCAATCAGAAAATCGCTTGCAGCCTTGGGGCGCCGTCTTGCGACAAGTACCCCGATTGAACTGCTGGTCATCGGTGGGGCTGCTGGGCTGTTGACTGGCGAATTGACGGGTACGTATACGACCGGCGATGTTGATGTACTGCAAGTGCTTCCGCCAAATGAGTGGGACCAGTTGCAGGATGCGGCGGCGAAGGTTGGCGCGAGAATGGGCTTGCCAGCCAATTGGCTGAATCGGGACGCCGCATTGTATGGGGAGTCGCTCCCCGCTGACTGGAAAGACCGTCGGTTCGATGCAGGACGCTTCGGCATGTTACAAGTGTGGGCGATTGGACGGCTGGATTTGATAGCGATGAAGTTTTATGCCCATCGCCCACAGGACCGCGAGCATTTGGCCAAGATGAACGTCACAAAGGACGAACTGGGATTCGTGCTTCGCCATTTGGATGCCTTAGACGCTTCGGACGCCCGTGTGGACAAAGGGAAAATCGCAATGGCGCGAGATTGGGCCAGGAACTGGTGACAAAGTTGAGTAAGAACAACGTCAATCGCGTAATAAGCCAATGGGCGCGTCTTGGCGCGATGTTCAACGTATCTGCTTCCAGGCAGGACGTGGACCTTGAGCGGCTGCTGTTGGACACCACCCGCCATGCCGCCGCCAACTCACGGCTGATTATTCTCGCCGTCACTTGGCTTGCCAAGTATGGCCAGTACGTCGCCAAACACCGGCTGGCACATTTGATTCGCCATGAATTGGAAAAGGAACATCAGGCAACGATGGGACTGATGCTTGACCTGGCTAGGGAAAAGGGAACGAATAATTCCCACCGCTTCAATCAGGCAATCAACGCGTGCGCCCCCGCAGACGTTCAACGGCCCCTATTGGACGTAGACCAACGCAATGACTTTTTCGTCCGCACGGTGAGGGCTAACGCTTCGGCCCTATCCCTGAAATGGGGGCGGTGGATGGAAGATTTTGAATTGAAGAATGATGCGATTCGCCCGGCACAGTGGATCGTGAAGCACAATCCGGCTATGCGCTGGCGCGGTGATTACAAAGGCGATTTGCGGGCATCCATTCTGGCGGAATTGGACACGAATCCCGATGCTGCCAGCAGCGAATCCGCATTGGCTCGAACATGCGGTGCTACCCGCACGGCGGTCAGGGACGCCTTGAGACAGCTTGAAATGGCGGGGCGGGTTAGCCAGCAGCGCCAGAATAATCGGAACACGATACATCCTTCTCTGCCTACTGCCGCTTGATGCGAATCCGCCCCGGCAAGCAATCATGGCTACGGCCGAACGGCACGATATAATCCCGCACACGTGAAACTCATGATCGTACAAACGGTAAAGCGGGGACGTGAACGATTCGTGCTGCTCAGGGAGAAGGATTACCGCCAGTTGATGGCGAAAGCCGCTCGAAAGGATGCCCCTAAGCGTTTGCGCCGGCTGACCGCACAGGACCGCGGTGACATCGCGGAAGCACGTCGACGCCGCAATGACCTGGCCCGCCCGTATTCCGAATTGCGCAAGAAACTTGGGCTGAAATGAGCTGCGCCATTGCGGCTCGGCCTTTTTCCGACCTTGGCGTCATGGCGTGCTTGGCGGTTCAATTGCGTTTGTTCCTGGTGCATTGCCGCGCCGCGCCCCGCGCTGGCGGCGTTCGCCATCAGATGTGCAGTCTTTCCGACGGATCAGTACACCCGTCGAGACTCGCGATCTGCTTTTCAACCCATGCGCGGATCGCATCAGTATCGAGCGGCTTGTTGAAAATGATGTCTGGCTTGCTTTCTCCACACTTATGGAATGGGAATTCCGCGAGGTCCGCCGAAATAAGTGCGACGGCCGTTGGCATTTGAGCCCTGCGAATATCAAGGAGAATGTCAACGCCGTCCCCGTCTGGAAACATGACGTCCAGAATCGCGATGTGCGGAACGACCTGCCTCAGCAACCTCCTCGCGCTGGCGACATCCATGGCCGTGACGGTTTGGAGCTCAAGCGAATTCGCCAGCGATTCCAGAATCAAAAGGCTGGCCGGGTCATCGTCCGCGACCAGTGCTCTTATCGGACCTTGATAAGTGTTCAATTTGCACCTCGCAAATCGCTCACGTCGGCGCTTTCCCGGCCGCAATCCATAGGGGAAAACACCTAATCCGACAAAAATGAACGCCCGCATAATCGGTGCGCCGGTAGCAGAGGAACCGTGCGTCTTAGCTCGGATTATTCACCGCCAAGCTCCGATTATTCACCGCGAAGAGCGCACAGCGCTGGCTGGGCCCGCAACCTGAAGAGTTTTACCGCGAAGACGCGAAGAGCGCGAAGTTGCGCGAAGGGAACCGAAGCATCGTGATGTTGGAAAATCTTGGCGTGGAGAGAAGAAATTCCGGGATATCAACGAAGATCGCAAAGAAGAAGGAGAATCAGTTGAACCGATTGCAGCCCCCTGCGCAGATGCAAATCATGGGAAAATGACATAACTTCTTCTCCACATCGATTCTTCGCGCTCTTCGCGCCCTTCGCGGTGAATAATCCGGGTTAGTGCAATCTGAAGCACGGCGATGCGCGTCGCGAAATAGTGGTATAGGCATCGAAAACAGCGCATCATCCCGGCGAAAACGGGGTGATTTCATTCCCGTGCACGCCGATGCACTGCGGCAGTTGATGAGTGAGGCGAATGCCGATATTCTTCTTCAAACGCGGCCGAGTACCCAAGCGGACTAAGGGGACGGATTGCAAATCCGTTATTCGTCGGTTCGAATCCGACCTCGGCCTATTGCGGCTTTGCCGCAATCGAGCAGGAGAGCAGTACACCGGTGGAACAGTAGCAGCGGAGAAACGCCTCGCCCGGCACTTGGTCCTAACCAGACAAACACCACTCTCCCGCGGTCTCCTGCTCCACTGTTCTCCTGCTCTATTCCTCGCCGCGCACGCCCGATCCCATTCAGCTTCGAGGATCCTGCCATGGATCAGAAGACAGTCGACTTCCGGTAAATTCAGAAGATCGAATACACTTTGCGGTAATTATTGCGGCGCCCCGGCTTCATCCAGCGCCTTATTGATCTTGGCCATCGTTGCCAGGTCGGGTGTGTGTTTTCCCTTTTCCAAACGGTTCAGCGTTTCGACGCGGATGCCGGCATTTCGTGCAAGTGCAGCCTGCGAGAGCCCAACAGACTTTCGGGCCGCGATAATCTTCCGCGCCATCATTATCCGCATGGCTTCGGCGGCGGGATAAGTGCCGTCGGGCGACATCGCCGGCATTCGAGGAATCGCGGCCACCGGGCGTTTTGTCAGCCGGCGGTATTCGGATTCCGGAATCAGGACGAATTTCCTGCCCCGGATATCAAGCGTTTGAACGGCACTCATGTTACTTCCTCGTATCGCTATTCAAGGTAAACGTCTTTCCGATTGCCGATTTTCCATACAATCACTTTGTCGCCGGAGACTCGGAACACGATGCGATAATCCCCGGCCCGAATCCGCAAATTCCCGGCCAGCCGGCCGACGAGGGGCTTGACACCGCTCACTTTCGGCCACTGAACCAGCCGAAGGATGATATTGTCGATGCGCGGCTGGATGCTTCGGGGCAGCTTGTTGTATTGCGCGGCCGCCTCGGCGGTCAATCCGACGTGCATTATGGAATGATATCGGTGATTGACATCTGCATCAATAGCAAATTGACACAAATTCCCATCGTGGCGGGCCTTGCCCGATTCTCAACTGAAAGGAGCATTGCAAATCCCCCACCCCTCGGTTGGAATCCAACCCATGACCGCCATCCAGGCCCAACCCCCAGCCCAGGCCCACGGACCTCTCTCCGCTGAAGGCGATGAGGTCAACCGTTCCCGCCTCGGACACATCCCCGCCCTCGACGGCGTCCGCGGCGTCGCCATCATCCTCGTCCTCTTCAACCACTTCTCGCCCGAAGGGGCCTACGACAACGCCCTGGCCAAAATCTTCCAGCCGATCACCAAAAACATGACCATCGGCGTCGATCTCTTCTTCGTCCTTTCCGGGTTCCTCATCACCGGCATCCTCCTGCGCTCCCGTTCCTCCAAAAAATATTTCCGGAATTTCTACACCCGCCGCGCCCTGCGAATTTTCCCCCTCTACTATTTCGTCCTCATTCTCCTGGCCATCGGCCTGTTCGTCATCCCCTCCTGGCGAAATCTCACCACCCTCCGCGACGCCTGGCCTTGGTATTGGTTCTACGGCACCAACTATCTCGTCTGCCGATCCGGCTTCACTTTCCTCGATCATGCCCAGGTTTCCCTCGGCCATTTCTGGTCCCTGGCCGTCGAGGAACACTTTTATTTTTTCTGGCCCCTGATGGTCTGGCTCTTCTCCGACCGCGCCCTGTTTCGGCTCTGCATCGCCCTGATCGTGATCGCTCCCCTATGCCGCGCCTATGCCGTGATTTCCGGCCAAAACCCCCTCGTCCCCTACGTCGCCACTCAATGCCGCATGGATTGTCTCGCCCTGGGCGCACTCCTGGCCGTCGTCCTCCAGCACTCGACCCCCGCCCAGCTCTTCGCCCGATTCAAATGGATCGGCCTGCTCTGCGCCGCCGCTTCCATCACATGTTTCGCCCTCGAAGGCCGCACGATCGGCTCCTTCCATCTCGGTAAACCCATCGCCGTCGTCAGTTATTCATTCATCGCCTTCGCCTGGGCCGCGTTCATACTCCTGGCCCTCACCACCGGCCGGCGCCTCAACCGCCTCATGTCCCAGCGCTGGCTACGCTTCTTCGGCGTCTACAGCTACGGAATGTATATCTATCACCGCCTGATTCTCAACACCCTCACCACCTGGTTCTCCATGCGCCGCCTTTCCTATCACGGCCACATCTGGACGGCCGTCATCCCACACTACGTCCTCTGCTTCGCCGCCACCGCCCTGATCGCCCTGGCCAGCTATCACCTTTACGAAAAGCATTTCCTCAAATTGAAACGATGGTTTGAATAATTTGTAGGCCGCCAATACCCCGGCGGGGCCTGATTTGCCGGCACCCGGACGTATTTGACTCTCACCCGATGAACCGCCCCGTCCAAGGGTTGCACCAGAAGCGCCTGGCACCATCCGCTCATTTGATAGGGCTGCAAATTGTCCCGGTTCGGAAACACAAATTCCCGTTCTGCATAACCGTTCGGTCGCGCTCGGAACCGGTTGATTCCCTCGAATTCAACCACATATCTATATCGTCCCGACGATGCCGGTGGGCTCACGTCGATCGAAGTCCACTCGCCCGGCCCAACCAGATACTCTTTACCGTAATAAAACGGCTTCATCCCGTCCGGCTGCGCCGCATCCCACCACGGATCATGCGCGTGAAGCAACGCCTGGCGCTGGGCCTCGGTGTTCGCCGTGGCCTGACCGGCCTGTTCAGCCGTCTGTGACGTTTTTACTGAAGTATGTATCGCTCCGAACGCGAATAGAATTGCGCCGGCGGCCATCGAGAACAGCAACACGATTCCGACGAAGGCCGCCAACCATTTCGCGAAGCTCCAAGCCGCCCGTACTTCCTCGGCTACCAACTCCAGCCCGCACTGCGCGCAAAACCTCGCCATTGGTGATACGTTCTTGCGACATTGCGGGCATATCCCACCGGCCGGCATGGCTTAGATTATATTCACTTTTTCTACCGCCGGAATTGGCAGGTAGGGTGGGCGTACTCGCCCACCAGTTCACCGGCTGCTCAAGTAAACGGTGGGCGAGTACGCCCACCCTACGCACTGCGCGTTTTCATTTAATTTCATCCAGCGACCCCACCTTCGGCAACTCGCCCACCAGCGGCTTCACGTACTGCACGAACGCCTCCGTCACGTTATTCCCTTCCGCCAGGAACGCCGGATCGAGATGCTTGGTCTCCTTCGCCACCGACGCCAGCGGCGTGAGAAACGTGTCCACGCTGTACGAATGCCCCGGCAATCGCTTCATCGCCACGCTTCCTTCCAATTCGCCTTGCGAGCTGTATTTCACCGCCATCCGCCCAACCCGCCGCGCCTCCGTCGCATCGACCGGACTGACGAATCCCGGAAAACTTCGCTGCAAGTACCCAAACGTATCCGCCCTCACCCGCAGCTTCCTCCCGCCGCTCGATCCCAACCTTCGCTTGATCAAATCCGCCAGTAAATCCCCCAGCGCCCCCGATCCCGAAAGCTGAACGTTCCCATGCCCGTCCCGTTCGAGATTTTCCGCCATCGCCTCCGTCCACGTCATGCCCTCCGGCCGCGAAATCCCCTCGCTCACCGCGATCAGGCATCGCCCCAGCTTCGAATACACCCGCTCCACGTCCGAAATGAATTTCGCCTCGCTCAGCGGCGATTCCGGAACGTAAATCAAATGCGGGCCGTCGTCCGGCTGATGCCGCGCCAGAACCGACGCCGCCGTCAAAAACCCCGCGTTCCTGCCCATCACCACGTCCACCTTGATCCCCGGCAACGATTTGTTGTCGAAATTGTCCCCGATCATCGCCGCCGCCACGAACTTCGCCGCCGACCCATACCCCGGCGTGTGATCGTGAACCCGCAGATCGTTATCGATCGTCTTGGGAACGTGGAACACCCGCAACTCGTATTTCTCCTTCCTGGCCAGTTCCGAAACGATCCGCGCCGTATCCGCCGAGTCGTTCCCGCCGATGTAGAAGAAATAGCGAACGTTGTTTTTGGAAAACGACTTGAAGATTTTCTCGCAATAAGCCGCATCGGGTTTGTCGCGCGTCGATCCCAGCGCCGCCGCCGGCGTCTGCGCCACCCGTTCCAGCAATTCCCCGCTGGCCTTCTTCAGATCGATGAATTTCCCATCGACGATCCCCCGCACGCCGTGCCTGGCCCCCAGGAGTTGCTCGATATGCCCGCATTCCTTGACGCCCTGAATGACCCCGACGAGGGATTGATTGATTACCGCCGTCGGCCCACCGGATTGCCCGACCACCGCATTGCCCTTCAATTGGCTGCTCATAAAGTCTCCGTAAAAAATTTAGAATTGCTGTACGAAGCGATGATATTGGAATGCGGCTCCCGATCAAGCCATTGTGGCACTGGCATCTTGCCAGTGGCGTCGGCAGGTACTCCGGCCGAATTCGCTTTTTCCGATATCGGCTGCGCCGATGCTCGTGAGTACACAAGCCATGGCCAAGATGGCCATGCCACGTTCGCGTCAACAGATGGGGTCAAAATCCCGCGAAATGAAACCTAAATCTCATCCCCGCCATTTATTGATGACGACCCCATCCTTGAATTCGATGAACACGGTGTTGGTCTTCTCGCTGGAACTCGAACCGCCGAAGATCAGGAATACCGCGCCGCTCGAGTCGGTGTGTTCCGTGTAGGTGTATTTCCATACCTCATCGTCGCCATCCTTGGTTTTGCTATTCGCCTCGCCGAGCGTGGCATGAACCCAGCCGATGGTTGTGCTGCCCGGCTTGATTTGCGCGAACGTGCTCTGCGACACATTGGTTCCCGAGTACGTGGTATCCGAATGACCCGTGACCAGGCATCCCGGCATCGCCGCCAATCCCACGCTCAAGGCCGCAACCGCCACCGCCGTCCGCAAGCAATTCCTGAACATCGTTTGCCTCCATCCAAGAGTTGTCAAGAACCTCCGCGCGGCGAATTGTCGTCTTTCAGGCTTCTCCGGCAACTTCCGCGCGACGAATCCTATTCTATAAGTGTCATTTGGCTGCTCTTGGTTTGCGTCTTCCGTTCATCTCTTCGCCTCAAACAAGGAGGGACGCCGTCTTTTCCAAAGGCCGCCGAGCTTGCTCGGCGGGAAAAGAGAAGCGCCAGCTACCCACGCGCGAACTTTGACCCGAGGAATCTTGACCCTCGGTCCCCGCGGTAACGGTAGCGAAAGCTCCGCTGCATCCCTTCGCCGAGCGGATATCCTCACCTTACATGCGGCACGTGGGCCGGCAACGGAGCATCGTGTTACCGCTGTCCAGCCTTAGGCCAGTCTCCGTCGAGAGCGGCGCATGAGCAGGCCTGCAGCGCCCGCCACCAGCAGCCCCAAGGTCGCCGGCTCGGGCACGGCCACCACGGCAATGCCGAACGCGCCACTCAACCCTGTGACCAGGGAAGCGTTCACCGTGGCTCCCGACGTGGTGTATTCGCCAATGGTGCCGTTGCCTTGGTTCGTGACAAACAGGTTCGATCCAGACACGGCAATGCGGTACGGTACATCCAACCCCGAGACCAGGTCGGCATTCACCGTCGTTCCAGAGGTGGTGTATTCGCCGATCGTGTCGCTGCCGAAGTTCGCGACAAACAGGTCCGATCCAGACACGGCAATGTCAGAGGGGCTACTCAACCCCGAGACCAGGGAGGCGTTCACCGTCGACCCGTCCAGGCCGTATTCGCCGATCGTGCCGTTGCCGTAGTTCACGACAAAGATTTGTCCGTGCGCGGCCGCAGGCATGAGTGCCGCTCCCGCCGACAGGACCAATGCCATGATGGACATGGCACCTAATCTGAACATACGGCCCGCGAGTAGCTGAATGATTTTGCGATTCATGGTTCTCTCCAATTCTTTTTTTGGTTGCAGATTTCTTCGATCAACTTGGGTGGTTTAAAGATGACGAGAACCTCTAATTGGCGTCGTGGTACCTCTGTCTAGCCCTATGCCACTCTTCGGCGTGCGCGGCGCATGAGAAGGCCTGCGGCACCCACGGCCAGCAGCCCCAATGTCGCCGGCTCGGGCACTGTTGCCACGGTGATAAATTGCGGCTCATACAACCCCGAAATAATCGCGGGGTTCACCGTTGCTCCCGAGGTGGTGTATTCGCCGATCGTGCCGCCCCCCGGAGGTCCACCCTGCACAACAAACAGGTCCGATCCAACGAGGGCTATATCGTTCGGGTCAGGCAACCCGGACAATAAGGGGACGCTTTCCGGCGTTCCCGACGTGGTGTATTTGCTGACTGTCCCTGATAGGTCTTGGACAAACAAGTTCGATCCAGACACGGCAACGAAGAGCAAGTTGTTCAACCCGGAGATTAGCGAGGGGTTCACCGTTGCTCCCGATGTGGTGTATTCGCCAATCGTGCCATTGCCGTTGTTCGCGACAAACAGGTCCGACCCGGACACGGCAATGCCGTACGGGCCATTCAACCCGGAGACCACGGACGCGTTGACCAGCGTTCCCGATGTGGTGTACTCGGCGATCGTGTTGTTGTCGCGGTCCGCGACGAACAGGTCCGATCCGGAAATGGCAAGGCCTGCAAAATTCCCCGTCGGGACCAGGGAGACGTTCACCGTCGCACCCGAGGTGGTGTATTCGCCAATCCCTCCCCCACTACCACCGCTCATAGCGTTCGCAACAAATAGATTCGATCCGGACACTACCATACCATTCGGGAGATACAACCCAGTGAGTAGCGAGGGGTTTATTGGAGTCCCATC
>JBEKXM010000026.1:0-20903 GCA_049512115.1 Tepidisphaeraceae bacterium
ACGCAGGCACGGTAACTTATTTCGAAATAAGTTACCGTGCCTGCGTCTTGCGAACTGCAAAAATGAGATCAGATGCCTGCGGCCGAAGTCATCCGACGCGACGAACGCCGACGCGGGCGGCTTCGACACGGCTTTGGCCAATATGGAAATTCTCGGCGTGGCTCTCGGCATACACCCACCGGCGGTTCATTCCCATCGCCGCGACCGACATTGTCCCCGTACAGCCGAATGGCTCGAACACCAATTCTCCCTCGAACGTATGCTTGCCAAGCATGAACCGGCACAGGTCATCCGGCTTCTCAAACGCGTGTCCGTGATCGGCGGTCTCCGCTGTCTTCCAGACCGGCGCGAACCGCAGGATGTCCGAGCGCGATGAATTGTCGTGGTTCCGCAGGTGATCGCCGCGCCGCTTCAGCACCCATACCCATTCCGTCTGGACCGAATAAGGGCATTCGAAATTGCCGGGTTGCACGGTTCGCTTATCCCAGACGACGACGGCCTCGGTTTCCCAACCATGATTGTCGATGGCTGTGGCGATGGGCTGTCGAAGTGGGCCGGCCGCCTGCCAGAGCAGCAACACGCCTCCTGGCGTCAATTTCGTCCCCCAGTCCCTCAGCAAGTCGATGGTAACGGCAATGGCCTGCGTGGCAGTTTCATTGTCGCAAGCGATGCGCGTTTTGCTGCCGCCGGCATATCGTCCATCGGCGACACGCCGGTAGTTGGCGTACGGAGGATCAGCCCAGATCAGTTTGATCGATTGGGGCGGGAAAACGTTCAAAAGCGATTGAAAACGGGTGTGGTAGCAGCGGTCAAGCTCCCACCCTGCCAGATCGGGGGACGACCGCGCCATCACCCGGTAGTTTTCCTGGCGCAACAGTTTCGCGGCAAAGTGCCTGGTAACGTCCCGATGCTGGGTGAATCCGTGCCTGGCGATTTCCGATAGCACGTCGGTCGGCGACATTTTCATCTGTTTGAACTTCCGCACCGTCCTCATGGCCATCCAGTAGTGGGTGTACGGAACATCCGGACGCCGGGTTTTCGTCGGGAACATCTTGGCCACGTGGTAGGCCTCGCTGAGATGATTGGCGCGGCATTTTAGCTCTCGGGCTAGGTCTACCGGGCGAAGTCGAAAGCGATCAATCAGGATGACGAGGGCATCGCCCTGTTTCAGTTTTCCGTCACGCTCGCTGGCGATCAAACGCGACAGTGTCGCAACATGCCGCCGCACCTCGGGAAACGACAATCTGTTAGCAGACTTTCCGGCCATGCGTCGTGCCCCCGAGCGGAGCATTTCCACAGGGCGCGGGAACGGGATGTGATCGACGGCAACCGTGATGGGTTTGATCTGTAGCAGCATGGGAGTAAATGCTATCAGCCCTTCTTTCGATTCGCCAGCAACTTGTGCAGAGGGAATCGTCGCGAAGTGGTCGGCGCGACAAGAAACCGACAGCAACAAGTTAGCGGTTTTGGCCTCCATTCCACACGGCGAAATCGCTAACGTTCATAGCAGCAAGCGCCCTTAATTGTTTTTACCGCTGCGCAAAGATATTCCAATTCCGCGCCAATGTCTTGATCGTACTCAAACATCATAATGGAGGCGGTCAAAGGCTCGTTGCGGTTGACCGCTTTTCTCAATGCCGCGACTCCCCAAAAGATAACAGGCACGTCTCTCGACATATCCCAGCCGAAGATCAAATTGGCGAGCCGCATCTCATCGCGCACTTCGGGTTTGGCAATTTCGGCCAAGGGGATTAACAGGAATTCGACACCGTTATAATTGACAATTTTTCTCATAGTGATTTCCCCGTTTGATCGCTGTCGGCTCCGTTCACCCTACACAGATTCGGCTCGCTCGGAGCGCCAGCCGTCCAGATGCCGGTCAATATATTTCTGCCACCGGTCATCAACCGAGTAGCAATCCGCAATGCGCTGATCGCTGCAAAATTCGTCCAATTCCTTTCGGATATCGGCATGACTGGCTGACTCCAAATCCTGGAGGACGATTCCCCGGTCGAATTGCTGCGCGCTGGGTTCGCACTCGAAGTAATCCCGCGTACTGCTCACGATGATCTGCTTGAGATTAATCTCCTCAAGCATGAAATCGTTCAACAAAGACCCGTTCATCATGGCCGCAAGGCAAAGCCTTGTTTCGTTTCGCATAGCAATCTCCAGTTAAATTGATCGTTCGGTCCATAGGGCACACGCCGATATGGTCCGTCTACCTTAGCCCCAGATGTTTCACGGTGTTTCCTCGGCGCAACAAAAAAGCCCGGAAAATCCGGGCTGAAATCGACGTGGTGTTTCACTCACTGTTTCATCGTGTTTCATTCTGCATCGTCTTCGGGGTCGATATCGTCCTGTTTTCGGGGAGGAACCCCTTTGCCAACCTGCTTCAAGTGGTTGCATACCATCTGCCATCGCTCGTCACGATGCAACTTCAAAAAATGGATGCCTACGGCCTTTGCCGCAGCGCGGACAGAGAGGCCCGTGTTGTTGGCTTTCATCGCGATAGCAACTGATATTGGATCAGCCTCTAACCCCGCTGCCTCGATTCCGGCAAGTGTAGCTGCTGCTGGATCATCGGAAGGGGTTTTGACCCCCGCTGAATCAGATTGTGCCTCCTTGGATTTGCCCCGGAGATGCGCAGCGCGAAAAGCGCGTTCGGCCTTGCGCAGCCCTTTGGTGGTCAGCGCGATTCCGTGAGAGTCGCCACCAACAATGGGCACGTCGGGGTGGTATACGCCACATTTAATAAGGCGCTTTTCCGCCAAATGCTGGCATAACCACTTGATTCCAGCGACCGTTATTTCGGCATTCTGTTTGTGATACGCGTGGGCGTTGACTGGATTGAACGATTCGCCATGCGATTCTTCATACACCCAAGCAAGGAACGGACTAACTTCCTTGAGAACGAAGGCGAGTTGCTCCGCTGTTGGCGACACGGTCACCTTTTCTGGCTATGTTCAAAACGCAAGGAAAAATTATTAGGCCGATCAACAGCAACGTCAAGACCGACTAGGGCGCAAAACGTGCCGCTCGCACCAGCACCGACGCTCCGGACGGAAGCAGCCGTGGCTTACGGCGGCCCGGATCGCGGATCGAGATAAGGATATGCGCGACGCGGACGATGGGTCGCACATCTACGTCGCAGCGACTGGCGGGGATGACGATCCGTTGTTTCATGAAATGCCTGTTGGACTTGATGGCCATGTGACCGACGATGGGCCAACCAGTGATAACGCGCCGCCAGCGCGCGACTGACGCTCACAATGCAGGCACGGTAAGTTGAATGTCAGCGGCAGAAGTCATCCGACTCCGTGGCCGGTATCAGGGGATTTTGCAGGGGAGCTGAAACAAACGGGGCACTTTGCAGGGGACGTAATAAGCGATGGGATTTTGCAGGGCAATATATTTGGCGTAATCGGTCAGCCGGTGGCAGTTTGAGTTTGCCAAATTGGCTGGCAGGCGTCTGCCAGATAGACAGCCTGATTTCGGTTTGAGCGCAGCGAGAGAACTCGTTTGGACGTGTGATCGAATTAAATATCAATCACCGAAAAATGTGGTCAACGGGCGACTGGTCCGGCAATTGCGATGCAGGTTGAGGTCAAGGATGACGTTTCGCACCAGGAAGGTCGCGTTGATTGAAGTGAATTGCTGATGCATAAGGCATTAGCCGGATCAGAGAACACGGCCAAGGCCAAGTTCACTGACGAAATGCCCCGCCCTCAAAAGCGGGGCATTTCTTTTAGCGGGCGCGGTCTCCGCTTGGCTCCCAGACCGAGTAGGAGCGAGCCTGGGGCGATTTTGTGGCGAGGATGGGTGATTGAGCGGCTGGGCAGAAAAAACGCCTTTCCCGTCGTTTTTCGCTTGGTTAATTTGTCCACAACGTTAGCAAGATTTTCCCCACCCCCGCCACCAGCGCCACCACCGTCAGTGGTAACAGCGCCACCCCCGCCAATGCCGCCCACGAATTCAATTGCCCGAAGTGATACGCGATCAGCGGCATCGTCATCCCCCATGCCACGCACGATGAAAGAAGGATCGCGACATCAAATCCGAGAAAGGCGCGCAACATCGCCATCGCCGCGCTTCGTGACCGATTCTGCGGCGGTGGGTCTTCGCCGCGCCACCACAGCCAGAACGTCCGCTCCGTCATTTGACTGAACAGAATCAGTCCCAGCACCGCCGCGAAGCTTATCTGAAAACCCCCATTGCCCAGGTCCGCCGGATGAATCAGCAGCACCGCCCCCACCGCGACGGCGAACATCTGTAGCGAATCCATCACCCGCCGGCCCAGAATCCCCAGCGTCGCCGCGGTGCAAAGAATGATCGACCGCCATCCGGGCCACGACGGCTCGGCCAACGTTCCATACAACAACACCACCCCCAGCGCCACCAGCGCCGACGTCCGCGGCGAACGCCGCAGCAGCCGGCAAACCAGCAGCGCCATCGCTCCGACGATCGCCACGTGCAAACCGCTGATGGCCAGATAATGAATCGTCCCCGTGCGCACGAATCGTTCGTCCAGATCGCGAAGCTGCGGATCGGGATCGCCCAATACAAACGCCCGCAGCAAAACGTGATCGAACGACTCATCGTCATGAAACCCCATCGCCAGAAGATGCCGCGTCTTTTCCCGCAGCCAAACGACCGGCCCGGCCGCGCCCTCCCGCTCGATCTCCACCCCATCGGCATGCCCGACACGGAAAGTCGCCAAAATCCGCTGTTCTCGGCACCACTCCGCGTAATCAAATTCCCCCGGATTCATCGGCCCGGCCGGTCGATCGAGCATCCCCGTCGCCCGCACGATTTGCCCGGCGCGCATCTCCACGTTCGGCTGCTCGACCGTCAGCGCAATCCTCCCGCTCGCCTTCTTCCACCCGTCCGTCGTTTTCACCGCGCGGACTTCGGCAATCGTCGTCTGCTTCGGCGGCAACAGCCGCAATTCCGCCGCCGACGGCAGCACCAGCCGCGGCGGCTGATCGATCGCCACCTCCAACTCCGCCAACCGCTCGTCATCGGTGGTGTACCCCCAGATCGAATCCACCGGAAACTGGAACCTCTCGATTTGCGCCGCCGAGACCCCAACGAGGAAAGTCACGCAAACAACCAGAGCCCCCCGTGCAATTCCCCACCGCCCCACAAACGCCGCCAACACCAACCCCGCCGCCCCCCCACGCCCCGGCAACTCCAATTCCCACCGCGATCAGAAATATAAACAGGACAGCCGGTCGGCGCTCAAAAAACTGCGACAGGCGGCGAGATTGATGCCGGCCCTGCTCCATCTTCAAATTGCGAAAATACCCGTAAAGAGGTGTTCGTTGCAACTTCACAGAGCCGGGGCGTCCCCGCCCCGGTCAGTCCGGGCCGAGGACGGCCCGGCTCAATGCGCAATCCCTCATTCCACCGTCACGCTCTTGAACAAAAAGGGGTCATAAGCCATTTCATACGGAAATACGAATTTGCCGCTGTTTTTAGCGGGGATTTCAAAAAAAGGCTTATGACCCCTTTTTGGCTCCACCCTTCTCACGCCGTAGAGCAAAAGACTGCGGAAATGGTGATGGTCGGTGTCCGTGCAATCATATACACTGCACTCATGCTAGCGGATGGA
The DNA here is from genome assembly GCA_049512115.1 of Tepidisphaeraceae bacterium. Lineage (GTDB taxonomy): Bacteria > Planctomycetota > Phycisphaerae > Tepidisphaerales > Tepidisphaeraceae > PALSA-1353. The sequence continues at coordinate 5,612 of JBEKXM010000026.1, forward strand.
GCTATAGATGGCGGAAGAATTGCCCCTTAACCTCGGTGTTGCACGGCGATTACGTGCCCCAGAGTTGCGACTCTTGCAGCGGCTGGTTCAACAAGCTGTGGGGTATTCCTTGCGATTAGATGTTACTTTACCAATGCTCGAAGTGCGTGAAATGCCCGATGGCGGGATGGGCAGCCTATATATCGTAAATCCCGAGAAGAACCCCATGGATCGGCGCTTCGGACGGCGAATTGCAGAGGCACAATTCGACGACGCGGACGGAGTTAAGGTCATTGCTTCACTGAACGTTGACCAAGATAACAACCTGTTTGAGTTGGATATCTGGAAAGTGGATTTCCGCCCGTTGATTCGGTTGCCAGACGAATGAAACCGGAACGTGAACTGAAGAAGCGGTCGTAAGCCACCGTTCACTCCACCGTCACGCTCTTCGCCAGATTCCGCGGCTTATCCACGTCAAATCCCCTCGCCACGGCCGCGTGATACGCCAGCAATTGCAGCGGCACCACCGTCACCAGCGGCTGGAGGCATTCCATCACGTCCGGAACGTAAATGACGTGATCGCTATACCGCTTCATTTGCGTGTCGCCTTCGGTGGCGACCGCGATCACCCGGCCGCCGCGGGCGCGGACCTCTTCGATGTTGCTGATGATCTTTTCGTATTGCAACCCCTGCGTGGCCACGAACACCACGGGCATTTCCGGCGTGATCAACGCGATCGGCCCGTGCTTCATTTCCGCCGCGGGCATTCCTTCGGCATGGATGTAGCTGATTTCCTTCAGCTTCAGCGCCCCTTCCAGCGCCACGGGATAGTTGTATCCGCGGCCCAGGAACAGCCAGTTTTCCCGGTCGCTGAAGTTCACCGCGATCTTCTTGATCTCCTCGCTGAGGGACAGGACTTTTTCCATCCGCTCGGGCATGGCGCATAACCCTTCGATGATTTCCTGGCACTGGGCCTGACTCATAAACCTGCGCCGCCCGATGAACAGCGCCAGCAGCGCAAGGGTGACGAACTGGCAGGTGAAGGCCTTGGTGCTGGCGACGCCGATTTCGGGGCCGGCGTGGAGATAGATCCCCCCGTCCGTTTCCCGCGCGATCGTGCTGCCCACGACGTTCACGATCCCCAGGCATAGCGCCCCTTTTTCCCTGCCCTCGCGCAGTGCCGCCAGCGTATCGGCCGTTTCACCCGACTGGCTGATCGCCACCAGCACCGTCCCCTCCTCGACGATCGGATTGCGATAGCGGAATTCCGCCGCGTACGTGCATTCCGTGACGACCTTCGCCAGGTCTTCCATCAGATAATCCCCCAGCAGCCCCGCGTGCCACGCCGTCCCCTGCCCGGTCAGGATGAACCGCCGGGCGCGCAGCAATTCGCGCGCGTGCTCCGTCAATCCGCCCAGAACGATCCGCCCTTCCTTCTGGTCCGCCCGCCCGCGCAGGCAATTCCTCACGGCCGTCGGCTGCTCGAAGATCTCCTTGAGCATGTAATGGTCGTAGGTCCCCAGCTCGTACGCCTCGATCTTGTTTTCCAACTGGCTGATGACCGGACTGGTTTCCACGTCCTCGATCGTCGTCGTCCGGAAGCTGTCCGGCCGCAGCACCGCCATCTCGTTGTCGTTCAGATAGATCACGCTGGCCGTGTGTTCGACGATCGCGCTGGCATCCGAGGCGACGATGTATTCGTCCTTGCCCACGCCGATGATCAGCGGGCTTCCCTTTCTGGCGACGACCAGGGTATCCGGTTCGTCCTTGCAGATGACCGCGATGCCGTACGTCCCTTCAACCTGTTGCAGCGCCGCCTGCACCGCCCGTTGCAGCAGCGACACGCCGTTCGTCGGGTGGTTCTTGGCCTTCAAGTCCGCGTAAATGTCCCCGACCAGCACCGCCAACACTTCGGTGTCGGTCTGGCTGGAGAACGTGTGCCCCTTTTCGCTGAGGAACTGTTTGAGCGCGACGTAATTTTCGATCACGCCGTTGTGAACCAGCGCGATCAGGCCCTTGTCATCGGTATGCGGGTGCGCGTTGCACTCCGTCGGCGCCCCGTGGGTCGCCCAACGCGTGTGCGCCATCCCCAAATGGGCTTTGGGCAGCGGCTCGCCGTGGATCAGACTGTTTTCCAGGACGCTGATCCGCCCCACGGCCCGGCGAATGTGCAATTTATGGTTGTGATCGATGACCGCGATCCCGGCCGAGTCATAGCCCCGATATTCCAGCCGTTTCAGGCCTTCAATCAGCAACGGCTGGGCAATTTTCCTGCCGACGTACGCAACAATTCCACACATTCAGACCTCCGGAAAATCAAGCAACACCATCAAACACGTCGGTTCCCGGGCCGAATCACGCACCCCTGCCCAGACCGGCGAGACATCCCAGTCTAACCGTAACCCGCGGTCAGGCAAGACGGATGTGCTATCATCGGTTATTCTCGCCGGTAACTGCTCCCGCCCGTCCGATAACGGCGCTGGTCATCCACTTTTAGTTTGACTGCGAAATGTTTCACAAACTACAATGTGATTTGCCGCCGCAAGCCGGAAATCAGGATTTGGAAGTTCCGCGCAACAGAGTTTTGGTTTTAGCCACGCCCACGACGGCCAACGCCGCCGCCATCGAATCTCTTAAATCGCAGTGCGACGTCGAACAGGTCGACTCGATCGACAAGGCGATCGAGCTTATCAAGACCGAACATTTCACCGCGATCTTTTCCGAGGCCGCCGATTTCCTCCCCCTCGAACGCGCCCTCATCAGCCAGCAGGCCAATCTCATCCTCAATACCATCGGCGAAGGCGTCTGCATCGTCGATCGCGAGGGCCGCTCCAACTGGATGAACAAAAAGATGCAGGCCTGGCCGGCGAGGGTCCACGAAAAAATCCGCCGCACCTGTCAGGAAGCCTTCGACATCTTCAGCAAGCAGGTCAGCCCGCAAGCCTCCGACGCCCCCGCCTTCAGCCGATCCAAACGCTACGCACTCAACATCGAAGACCAGCAATTCATGGAATTGATCGCCAGCCCCGTCATCAATCCGCGCGGTCAGGTCGTCCAGGTCGTCGCCGTCGTCTGGGACGCCACCGGCACCCGGCGTTTGCAGCAGAAAATCGACGCCATCGACAAGGCCGGCCGCGAACTCGTCCGCCTTGAAGGCGATGCCATGTCCAAGCTCAACGTCGGCCAGCGCCTCAAGCTGCTCGAAGAAAAAATCATCAGCTTCACCCGCGATCTGATGCACTTCGATCACTTCGCCATCCGCCTCCTGGACCGCAAAACCAACAAGCTCGAGCTGGTCATCAGCGCCGGCCTGCCCCCCGAGGCCCTGTCCATCGACCTCTGCGCCGAAAGCGAGGGCAACGGCATCAGCGGCTACGTCGCCGCCACCGGCCGCAGCTATATCTGCCCCGATGTCGAACGCGATCCGCGCTACGTCGTCGGCCTCGACAGCGCCAAGAGCAGCCTCACCGTCCCCCTGCGTTTACACGACAAGGTCATCGGCATCTTCAACATCGAAAGCCGCCAGCGCGCCGCCTTCAACGAGGACGACCGCCAGTTCGCCGAGATCTTCGGCCGATACGTCGCCGTCGCACTCAACATCCTCGATCTCATGGTCGTCGAGCGCGTCAGCACCAGCCACAAGGTCGCCGACGACGTATGCAGTGAAGTCGCCGGTCCCCTCAACGACATCGCCTCCGACGCCAACGCACTCATCGAGGAATACATCGGCCAGGACGACCTCCGCCAACGGTTGCAGCAGATCCTCGACAACGTCGGCGCCATCCGCAACAGCCTCCGCCAAGCCGCCGAAGGCCCCAACACCATCCTGGGCGCCGGCGACGTCAAAGGCGCCGACGACCCCGTCATCAGCAACACCCACATCCTCGTCGCCGACGATGAACCCAACATCCGCAACACCATCAGCGACGTGCTTCGCAAATATCACGCCGCCGTCACCCTGGCCGCCTCCGGCAACGAAGCCATCACCCTCATCGAGCAATCTCATTTCGACCTGGTCATCAGCGACATCAAAATGCCCGACAAGAGCGGCTACGACGTCTTTGCCGCCGTTCACAAACTCAATACCAGCACCCCCGTGATCCTCATGACCGGCTTCGGCTACGACCCCAACCACAGCATCGTCCGCGCCAGCCAGGAAGGTCTCCAAGCCGTCTTGTTCAAACCCTTCAAGGTCGAGCAATTGCTCAGCGAAGTCCGAAAAGCCCTCCAAGTCGCCCCCGTGAAACAATAATCCGCCGCGTTTTGTTTTTTGTTTAGCCGCCGCACTTGTGCGGCGTATTCCCCCACAAAAGGGTAGAATCTTCCCCATGGCCAAACGCTTTTGCGATCTCTCAGAACAGGAAATTTTGGCGCTGGCGATTTCTTCCGAGGAAGACGACGCCCGCATTTACGCCGACATCGCCGAACGCCTCGGCGCCGAATATCCCGCCACGGGCAAAATATTCGAGGGGATGCGGCAGGAAGAATTGGAACACCACCGCAGACTGACGGAAATATATCGCAATCGCTTCGGCGATCACATCCCCCTCATCCGCCGAGGCGACGTCAAGGGCTTTTTGCCTCGAAAGCCGGTCTGGCTCGCCACGGTTTTGGGCATCGACTCGGTGCGCAAGCTGGCCGAGTCCATGGAACTGGAAACACGCCGCTTTTACGAGCAGTCAGCCAAAAAAGTGAGCGATGCCTCCACCCGGCAATTGCTCATGGACCTGGCCGAGGCGGAGCGAAAACACGCCGATCTGGCCGAATCGCTGGAGCAGAAACATCTCACCCCCGAGGTCAGGAAAGAAGAGCACGAAGCCCAGCGCCGGATGTTCGTGCTTCAAGTCGTTCAGCCCGGCCTCGCCGGTTTGATGGACGGCTCGGTCTCCACCCTTGCCCCGGTCTTCGCGGCGGCGTTTGCAACGCAAACTTCGCTCTACGCCTTCCGCGTCGGACTCGCCGCCAGCGTCGGCGCCGGAATCTCCATGGGATTTGCCGAAGCCCTCAGCGACGACGGCAGCCTCACCGGACGCGGCAAACCCCTCCTCCGCGGCATCGTCTGCGGCCTGATGACCACCGCCGGCGGCATCGGGCACACCATGCCCTACCTCATCCCCAATTTCCGTACCGCCACCGCCGTCGCCGTCGTCATCGTCGCCATCGAACTGCTTGCCATCAGCTACATCCGCAACCACTACATGGACACCCCGTTCCTCTCCGCCGCCTTCCAGGTCATCGTCGGCGGCGTCCTGGTTTTCCTCGCCGGAATCCTGATCGGCGTCGCCGGCTGAAAAAGGGGTCATAAGCCTTTTCGGCGAAAACGGGGTCCTAAATCATCCTAGCCGCCCTTCGCTTTCTTGGGCCGACCAACGGCTCCCAACGAACTCTCCAGTCCCAGGCGACTGGCCGTTATTCTTGCCCACTCCGCCTCCCCGTACGGCCGGCCACGATCGCGCGAAAAGCGCAGTGACGCCAATTCCTTCTCATCCTGCGGCTCATTTACCCGCCGGATCCAATCCCGCGGCAGGGGAACCGGCCAAATCGCCAAAAGATCCTTCGTCGGGCCGGAATTCCTGCCCCGCACCCACAACGAACCCCATCGCCATTCCTCAGCCCGTTGGACCAGGTTCGCCCGCAGCGCGTTACGTTCCACATATCGGCACACGCTCAAAAAATGCCGGTCTTCCTGAATCGGAAAGCTCTTGAACCGGCTCTGGTACAAATGGCCGCGGCCGCCGCTGTGGCGGTGAGCATGCCACCGCTGCGCGTGCGTCATCGTCAGCCACTGCATGAACCGCGACAACTGTCCGTCTTTTTTGGGCCAGATTACGAGATGAAAGTGATTGGGCATCAGACAGTAGGCACACACCCGCATCGACTCTTCCCGCGCCACGGCCTGGGCCAACACGCGCTCAAATGCTTCATAATCCCCGGCGTCTTGGAACAATTCGATCGTTCCCCACGTCCGGTTCATGACATGGTATGCCAGCCCGCCCGGAGCAAATCGAGGTTTGCGTGCCATGCCGCCATCCTACCAAAAAAAGGGGTCATAAGCCATTTTCAAAATTATCGCACGACTCCCTTTGGCATCGGATGGCTCGAAAGCTGAAATCTAGGGAAAAATGCCGGCGAACCTACGCCATGACCGTTGAAATGGCTTATGACCCCTTTTTCCATTCATGGCCATTTGCCGCCTCCGGCTTGCCGCACAGCCATCCGCCAATTGCCGTTTGTCCCGACGCCGTATGCCACGCGTTGGCCGTCGGAAGTAAACGTCGGCGGCGAAATGTCCTGGTACTTCTCCGGGCCCTCTTCGCCGTCCAATACGACGCGCCAGTTCCGACCTGATTTACCGGCGTATGCAACGTGTTGGCCGTTGGGACTGAAGATAAGGAACTGAACGCCATCGTATTCGGCGCCGTCTTGCCCATCCACCACCACCCGCCATCTTCCATTGTTCCGTGCCGCATAGGCCAAGTGGTCGCCGGCGGCGCTGAAGATCACGGAGTTAATCTCCTGGTACTTCGCCCCGTCCCGGCCGTCCCAAACGACCCGCCATCTTCCACCGGTCTGAGCCGCATAGGCAACGTGCCTGCCGCCCGGACTGAACACCGGGGCTTGGATGTCCTGATACGCCACGCTTTCCTGGCCGTCCACGACCGCACGCCATTGCCTGCCGGACTTTCCGGCATAGGCGACACGCTTGCCGTCGGAACTGAAGATCGGGGAGTGGATATCGTCCTTGTACGCCGGACCCTCCTTTCCATCCACCACGGCATGCCATTTCCCGCCGGACTTTCCGGCATAGGCGACATGCTGGCTGTCGGGGCTGAAAATCGGCGAGCGGATGTCGTCTTCGTACGCGGCGCCTTCATTCTCATCCACCACAGCGCGCCATTTCCCGCCGGACTTTCCGGCATAGGCGACGTGTTTGCTATCCGGGCTGAAGGCAGGGGCGCGAATATCGTCGTCGTACCGGGGTCCCTCTTTTCCATCCACCACCACCCGCCATCCTTCACCCTCTTTCCTTTCCGCATAGGCGATATGTTGGCTGTCCGGACTGAAGACGGGAGATAGAATATCGCCCGCGAATGCCGGGCCATCCTGCCCATCCACGACGACGCGCCATTCCCCAACCGACTTGGCCGCATAGGCGAGGTGTTTGCCGTCCGCGCTGAAGACGGGCGGATTAATCTCATCGGATTTCGGGCCTTCCTGGCCATCGGTGACGACCTGCCACGTCTCCTGCTTCATCGCCGTGTACGCGATCCGCTTCCCATCGGGACTAAAGACAAAGCCTTTGATGTCCTCGTACCCCGCGCCTTCCTTCCCATCGACAATCGCCACCCATTCGTCGCCTTTCCGTGCCGCATAGGCGACGCGCATGCCGTCGGGGCTGAAGACCGGAGGAAACGTTCCATTTGGATTCTCGCCGCCGATGGACCCGGCCGGCGATGAATCCGCCGCCGATGCGGATAGTCGAATAATGATGGTGACCAACATGGCCAAACCAATCAAAACAAGAAGAAAGACTCGTTTCATGGCATCCTCTCGAAGTGATGATTCCACCGCCCGTTAATTAGGGACAGTCACCTATTTTCCGAATTCGAAATAGGTGACTGTCCCTGATTTTCTTCAGGCGGTGCATCCGCCGCCCCCTCTTTCAGCTTCCGCCCGCGCGCCACGACGGCACGCTTCAGCAAATACTCGATCTGGCCGTTGACGCTCCGCAACTCCTCCTGCGCCCAACGCTCGATCTCCGTCCAGAGCGCCGGATCGATCCGCAGAACTAAACTCTTTCGCTGAGCCATCCGGTTGCTCAGGTGTAAAGGGTCCCGGTGTTGATCACCGGATGAACTTCCGTTTCGCCGCAGAGCACCACCATCAGGTTGCTCACCATCGCCGCCTTGCGCTCATCATCCAGCACCACCACCTGCTTCTCCGCCAGGTCCTTCAGGGCCATCTCCACCATGCTGACCGCGCCGTGGACGATCTTCTGCCGGGCGGCGATGACCGCCTCGGCCTGCTGGCGGCGGAGCATCGCCTGCGCGATCTCCGGCGCGTACGCCAGATGCGTGAGCCGCGCCTCGTCCACCGCCACGCCGGCTTTGCCCAATCGCTCCTGCAATTCCCTCCGCAGCGCCTGCGAAATGTCGTCGATTCCGCTCCGCAGAGTCAGTTCGTCCTGCTCGCCGTCATCGTACGCATAGGCGCTGGCGATGTGGCGGAGCGAGGTCTCGCTCTGCGTCGCGACGTACTTTTCGTAATCGTCCACGTCGAACGCCGCCTGCGCCGTGTCGTTGACGCGCCAAACGATTACCGCCCCGATCTCGACCGGATTGCCTCGCTTGTCGTTGACCTTCAGCTTCTCCCCGTTCAGCGTCCGCGCCCGCAGGGAAATTTTGTAAATCGTGCGGCTGGAGCGCGGGACCTGCACAACGCCCGCTTTCGGCAATCTCGTATAGAACGGATTCCCCCAATGAAATCCGCTCTCCCGCACCGTACCCTTGTACGCCCCAAACAAAATCAGCACCCGCGCCTCGTTCGGCTGGAGCGTGAACAGCCCGGTCAGCAAAATGATGATCGCCACCAACGCCACCATCCCCGGAATAAACACGCACCAAAATTCATAATCCTCATGGTGCGGCCTCGCGGCGATCGTCAGGGAGTAAATCACCAAAGCGATGTCCCCCAGCAGGAGGACGAAAAGCAAAGGAAACATCAACCAGCCCGGCAGCACCGTTACCTGTTTTTCCCGATGAGACGTCAGAACCGCCATGCTCATATCAGCCTCCTCTCTTGAGGTGTTATCATTATGATATCATAATGAGATCACAGAGGCTGTCAAGTGAAAGAGGGGTCAGAAGCCTTTTCGGTCGTCGTTACCCCGGCGGCCATGTAAACGGCCGGCCCGCCAGAACATGCAGGTGAAGATGAAACACCGTTTGCCCGGCGCCGCGACCACAATTGAAGACCGTCCGGTATTCGCTGTGCCCCATTTGCTTCATCAACTGCCCAGCCACGAGGAACATCCCGCCCACCAATCCCGCATCCGCCGGCTTCACGTCGTTGAGCGTCGGGATCAGCTTCTTGGTGATCACCAGCAAATGCACCGGCGCTTGCGGGTTGACGTCGTAAATCGCGAGATAAGATTCGTCCTCGTAGGCGATTTTGGCCGGGATTTTCCGGTCGATTATCTTGCTGAAAAGTGTTTGCTCCATGCCTTCAAAGATTGCAACTTTCGCCCAGCCGCGTCAAGTCTCGACGGTGGTTTCAACACGGGTTTTCCAAAGACTTCCGGTGCGGTCCGGAATCAAATTGACGTGGAAATACGCCACCGCTATAGTCCGGCCGAACCTGCGCACTTCTCCCATCGGAGCGTCATGAGTCAAGCGGTTTCGCCTCCAGCGAAAAATCCGGCTGGGCTTGAGGGCATCGTCGCGGCGCCCAGCGAAATCTGCTTTATCGACGGCCTGGAGGGCCGGCTGGTCTATCGCGGGTACGATATCGCCGACCTCGTCGAAAACGCCACCTTCGAGGAAACGGCCTTCCTGCTTTGGACGGCCAGGCTTCCCAACCGTTCGGAATTGACGCAACTCAAGTCCCAGCTTGGGGTTCATGCCGCCCTGCCGCCCCACACCCTGGCGGTGCTCAAGGCTTTGCCCGCCTCCACCGAGCCGATGGACGCCCTGCGGACCGCCGCCAGTTCCCTCAGCAGCACCGACCCCGATCTGCAAAACAACGACCCGGCAGCCAATCTTCGCAAGGCCATTCGCCTGACCGCCCAATTGCCGACCATCGTGGCGGCGTTCGATCGCCTGCGGCGAGGACACAAGCCGATCCAACCCGATCCGCACGCTTCAATTGCCGGCAATTTCCTTCACATGCTTAACGGCTCACGCGCTCACGAAACCCTGGTGCGGGTTCTCGACGCGGCGCTGGTTCTGCACGCCGAACACGGCTTCAACGCCAGCACGTTCGCCGCGCGCATCACCGCCGCGACCCTCGCCGACATGCACGCTGCCGTCACCGCCGCCCTCGGCGCCCTCAAAGGGCCCCTGCACGGCGGCGCCAACCAGGAAGTCATGCAGCTTCTGCTGGAATGCGGCGATGCCCCGACCGCCGCCAAACGCGTCCGCGCCATGCTCGATGCCGGCCAGAAAATCCCCGGCTTTGGCCATCGCGTCTACAAAACTTTCGATCCCCGCGCCGCCTTCCTGCGCAAGCTGAGCCGCCATCTTGGCGAAGTCGCCGGAGATACCAAGTGGTACGAAATGTCCGAGGAGCTCATCCCCATCGTCAAGGAGATGAAAAACAAGGACCCCAACGTCGATTTCTTCAGCGCCAGCGCTTACTACGTGATGGGCATTCCCATCGATCTTTACACCCCGATTTTCGCCATCGCCCGCATCGCCGGCTGGACTGCACATATCATGGAACAGCACGCGAACAACAGGATCATTCGACCCCAGGACGATTATCGCGGGCCGTTTGGATTGAAGGTTGTGCCGATTCACCAGAGGTAAGGGTCGGAAATCCGAAACCCGAAATCCGAATGACGAATCAAGCCCGAATGACCAAAATCCGAATGAAAGGCGGATTCGTCATTCTGGTTTCGGATTTGATTCGTCATTCGGATTTCGGATTTCGGATTTCCGCGCAGCGGTTTGATTCAGATTTCGGGTTTCCATCGCTGCTCTCAGATTCCCCGCCGTTTGCAGCAGGATGGTCCTCGCTTTCCCCGCATCCACCCCGCGCTTTTTCATCACGATCGCCGTCTTCACCTCCCCATCGGCTGACTTCAAGAGCCGCATCGCCTCATCCCGCGAAGTTCCTGTCAGCATCGACACGATCCGCGCCGCCCGGTCCCACAATTTCTGATTCGTCGCCTTCAGATCGACCATCAGGTTCTCGTAAACTTTCCCCATCCGCACCATCGCCAGCGTGGTGATCTGATTCAGCACCAATTTCGTGGCCGTGCCAGCTTTCAGCCGGGTTGATCCCGTCAACACTTCCGGCCCGGTCAGCGGTCGAATGACGACGTCGGCCTTTGGCTCGCCGGTCGTTTTCTCCACGCAGCACAGAAAAACCGTCTTCGCCCCCAACTCCGCCGCCCGCCGCAGCGCCCCATGGACAAACGGCGTCGTCCCCCCAGCCGCGATCCCGATCACCACGTCCACCGGCCCCACCTTTTTGGCATCCAACGCTGCCGCCCCATCGTCTTCCCGATCCTCCGCCCCTTCCACCGAGCGGAACATCGCGCCCTCGCCGCCGGCGATCACCCCTTGCACCATTCGCGAATCGGTCCCGAACGTCGGCGGACATTCCGCCGCGTCCAATGCGCCCAGCCTTCCGCTCGTCCCCGCCCCGACGTAAATCAAGCTCCCCCCCGCCTTCAACGCCGTCGCCACCATTTCCACTGCCCGCGCCACTTCCGCGCGCTGCGACGCCACCGCTTTCACCGCCACCGAATCCTGCTGGTTCATCACCGCCAGCGCATCGAGGATGGACATCCGGTCCAACTCCATCGACTCCGCCAGCCGCTGCTCGGTCAGCAAACTCGATCGATCCAAAACATGTTCCTTTTCATTCGGCATTTGGCAATCGGCAATCGGCATTCTCTTCTCACGGCCTCGGCGTCACCGCCCCCAACACCACTTTTCGCCTCGCTCCCGTCGCGCTGGGCACATTTCCCGGCAACCCGTCCAGCGTCGCCGCTCCCAGCAGCGCGAACGCCATCGCCTCCTTCGCCGACGATGGAATCCCAAGCTCATCGATCGTCCTCACGTCGCAATCGGCCAGCCCCCGGCGAATCGACTCCATCATCGTTTTGTTCAACGTTCCCCCGCCACTGACGATGATTTCCTCCGGCATGGCCCCGAGGAGTTTCCGCATCGACTGGGCGATCGCATCGGCCGCGATCTGGCACGCCGTTCGCGCCAAATCTTCCAGCCGATATCGCCGGCCTCTCTGCGCATCGATAAACAGTTTAATCATTGCCGGGCCATCGGTGGACTTCGGCGGCGGCTTGGCGAAATACGCCGATGAAAGCACGAGCTTGACGATCTCATCGATGACCGAGCCCCTGGCCGCCAGGCGGCCGCCCTCGTCCCAGCCGATTCCACCCGGATCGCTTTGCCGCATCAGATCGTCGCTGAGGCAATTCCCCGGCCCGGTGTCGAAGGCGATCAGCCCGTCGATTCCGCAACCGGCGCGAAGATACGTGATATTCGCGATCCCCCCGAGGTTCAGCAGCGCCCGATTTTTTTTCGCATGTCGAAACAGCAGATAATCCGCCAGCGCCACCAGCGGCGCTCCCTGCCCGCCGGCGGCGCAATCCGCACGCCGGAAGTCGCTCACCACCACGCTTGGCACTTCCGCCGCCAACAACGCCGGGTCCAGCCATTGAATCGTATTGGGCGGATCGTGATAGACCGTCTGCCCATGCGCCGCAACCGCCGCCAGGTCCCCGGCCGTCATTCCCGCCATCACCAGTGTTTCGTTAATCGCCTCCGCATAACACAGCGAAATCTCGCGTCCGATTTCGGCCAGCGCGGAGATCGGCATCGCATCTCCCCTGCGAATGCGCGAAATCTTTTCCCGCAATTCCGGCGAGAATCCCCGGCCATGCCACGCCAGCAGCTTGGCCGACATTTCCAGACCGCGTTCGCTAATCCCAACCAGGGCCACGTCCACGCCGTCGGCGCTGGTTCCGCTCATTGCGCCGGCGATAATCCGCACGTTTTCGCCCATGTCGCCAATCTACCGCGCCGACGATTCCGTGAAACCCGCCTCCGCCGCATAAACCCTAACCGCCGCCAAATTCCCCAAATTAAACCCCGGACGACGCATTTTCCTACCCGGATGCCGAAAAATGTGCTTCCCACCGCAACATTAGCGGAATATAATCGTATAATTACGGCGAAGCCTATTGAAGTCGCCGTAGTTCAGGATGGGTCGCTCATGCCCGACCAGGGGAAACAAAACGAAACACCTGCCGTGGACGGGTCCGTCGGCACCGCTGTTGCTGCGCCCCAGGCCACTCCCCGGCAGGACACCGCGCCTGCGACCCCACCCCCGGCAAAGTTGCCTCCCTGGAGGGTCCTTCTTCACAACGATGACAAGAACGAGATGATTTTTGTCATCCATGCCATCGTTGAACTCACTCCGCTCAATCGCCAGGAAGCCCTGACCAGGATGCTCGAAGCTCACGACCGCGGCGTTTCGCTTCTTGTCGTCACGCACAAGGAACGCGCCGAACTCTATCAGGATCAGTTCCAGTCCAAAGGCCTCACCGTCACCATCGAACCGGAAAATTAAAAGAAGTTGCAAGTTGCAAGCGGCAAGTTGCAAGTTAGGAGTTGCAAGTTGCGCGCTGGGATAGTGTCATTGCTTGCAACTTGCCCCTTGCAACTTGCACTTCCCCTTCTTCACTCAAATTTGCAATCCTTTTCAATCGCCGATTTCAGCCGTTTCAGATATTCGCTTGCCAAAATGTCCACGCAGCCGAAGCGACGCAGATGCGGCGTCGTGGCCTGCGCGTCCAGCAGCTCAAACCCCCGCTCGCGCAACCGATCCACCAGATGCACCAGCGCCACCTTGCCCGCATCCCGCACCCGATGAAACATGCTCTCCCCGAAAAACGCCCCCCCCAGGCTCACCCCGTACAATCCACCCGCCAGCTTCCCCTCCTTCCACGCTTCGACGCTGTGGGCGCATCCCAACTCGTGCAGGCGGACGTACGCCGCGATCAGCGGCTCATTGATCCACGTGCCCCCGACGCGATTGGCCCGGCATGCCCGCATCGTCGCCTCGAAATCATGGTTGATGCGAATCTCGAATCCCCCCTGCTCCGGCGATTTCCTCACCAACGCTCGCAGCGTCCCCGGAACGTGAAACGCCTCCAATGGAATTATTCCCCGCGGCTCCGCCGTGTACCACTGAATCCGCCCCTCCCGATTCGCCATCGGAAACAACCCCTGCGCATAAGCGCTTAGCAGCGTCCGAGGATCTAATGAAACCTGGCTCGACATGGCCATCGTCAATTATCAATTGTCATTTGTCACTTGTCATTTGTCACTTGCCCAAAGCTCCATCTGCGGCCCTTCCGACCGTCGAAACCCCGCCGTGGAAAGTTCCGGGAAATGACCCGTTATCCCGGCGCGGCGCTTGGCCAACTGGAACATCGACTTCAGTTGCTGGGCCCAAATCCCCTCGCCGCGCATCCGCGAGCCGAATTCCGGATCGTTCAATTTTCCACCCCGCATCTGGCGCACCCGATTCAGCACCTTCTCCTTCCGGTCCGGAAAATGCCGGCTCAGCCAGGCCTCGAACAACTCCTTCACCGACCACGGCAACCGCAATGCCTGATATCCCGCGAACCGGGCGCCCGCCTCGGCCGCCGCCGACAGAATCGCCGGCATCTCCTGATCGTTCAGCCCCGGAATCATCGGCGCCGCCATCACCCCCACCGGGATTCCCGCCTCCGCCAGCACCCGCACCGCCTCCAATCTGCGTCCCGGCACGCTCGTCCGCGGCTCCATCTTCATCGCCAGCGACTGATCCAGCGTGGTGATCGAAACCATCACCGCCGTCGCACGGTGTGCCGCCAGCTTACGCAGCAGATCGATGTCCCGCGTCACCAGATGGTTCTTCGTCAGGATCGTCACCGGATTCCGAAACTCCGTCAGCACCTCCAAGCATCCCCGCGTGATCTTCAATCTCCGCTCGACCGGCTGATAGCAATCCGTCACCCCCGACATCTGCAACACCTTGGGCTTCCATTTCCGGCTGCCCAATTCCGCCCGCAACAACTTCGCCGCCTCCATTTTCACCATGATCTTCGATTCAAAATCCAGCCCCGCCGAAAACCCCAGATATTCATGCGTCGGCCTCGCGAAGCAATAGATGCACCCGTGTTCACATCCGCGATACGGATTGATGCTCGCCTCGAACCCGACGTCCGGGCTGTCGTTGGTCGCGATGATCTTCCGCGTTTTATCGTTAAAAAACACCGTTCGCGGCCCCGGCCCGTCCGCCTCATCCGATTCCGCATCGCGCAGAACTTCCAATCGAACGAATCGGTTCTTCGGATTCTCGCCCGCTCCCCGGCCCTTGATGCCGGGCAATGATGTCAGTGGATATTCCTCGGATAAAGGCTGCGTCACAACCCTATTCTAGCCCCACCGATCTCCCCGGCGATGCCCCACGCAGCACGGATTTGATTACCCCGAAACAAATCAATTCCCCGAACGCCCACGGTGCCGCCGTGGGATTCTCCTCCCCCGGCTTGAAAAGGCCGAAATTGGCTTAC
>JBEKXM010000027.1:0-23644 GCA_049512115.1 Tepidisphaeraceae bacterium
TAAGTGTATGGTTTCAGGTACTTTTAACTCAGCTAATAGCTGTGCTTTTCACCGTTCAATCGCCCTACTTGTTCACTATCGGTCATCGAGGAGTATTTAGCCTTGCCCGGTGGTCCGGGCGGATTCACACCAGATTCCACGAGTCTGGTGCTACTCTGGAGAGCACATGTTAACGGGGACCTGTCGATGTCGCATACGGGACTTTCACCCTCTATGGTCAGACTTTCCAGACTGTTCCGCTATCGACGGTTTTGTAACCCCTCAGTGCTTCCGCAACCCCGGGCTAGAATTTCAAATTCGAGAGCCACGGATTTGATCCGCGAATTCCGGAACGTGAAATTCTAGCCCGGTTTGGGCTATGTCCGCTTTCGCTCGCCGCTACTGACGGAATCGATGTCTCTTTCTTTTCCTCCAGGTACTTAGATGTTTCAGTTCCCTGGGTTCGCTTCCAAGCGCCTATGAATTCAGCGCCGGATGACTGGGATTGACCCCAGCCGCGTTTCCGCATTCAGAAATCTCCGGATCGACGCTCGTTTGCCAGCTTCCCGGAGCTTATCGCAGGCTACCACGTCTTTCGTCGCCTCTCGATGCCAAGGCATCCACCATACACCCTTAGTAGCTTGACCACATTTATCGATCAACGTCTTGGTCGCCCCGGATGGATATCCGGAGCAACTGTCGGGCGTGACTAAAGACGATACAGACGACCGATAACGTATCAATTCGCCAAAAAGGTGCTCGACGACCTCTGCCCGAGAAGAATGAAATCCGGGCTGAGAACAGCCCGGCTCATCCGTCTCCAGACGGAAAAACCAAAAACGATGGGCAGAAGTCGCGGAGGTCTATTTTGCTATAAACCTTGAACCTCGTATTCACTTTTCAAAGAGCATCGTGCCGGAAAACTTCTCCGGCAAAATTCCCGCCAAACGCGGGTCAGTCAATCCTTCCACAATCTTCAGGACGGACTGATCCAAATTCGGCGAAAACCAAACCACAGCCCCAAGGGCTGATTTTTTAATTCCGTCGCCGGCTCGCGGCGATCTAAAATGTAGATGGGATCGCTACGAGAGACGGCCAGAAAATTCGGATTGAAGAGTGATCAAACCTGCTTTCCTTAAAATTCCTCGATTCCGACAAATCCCCGGTCCAGTGAACCTAGGGCGTGGAAGTATATGACTCTATTTCGTCGCGTCAAGGCCTGTTGCTGAAATTTTTAAGAACGCACTAGGGCCGCCCGTTGCGGCGGTTACGACAACGATCTGACAGCAGATTCCACGTCGCGGGCAATGTCGTTCCACCCCTGCCGATCGTTGGAAGTCTGGGGAAACGAGAGCGGCGGGCCGATTTTGATGCGAATCCTGCCGGGCCTCGGCCAACGGCGGCCGGGCGGCATGGCGTCAAAGGTTCCCCATAGCCGGCAGGGAACGACGGGGATGGGCGTGCCCGCCAGGAGCATCCCGAGGCCCGCCTTGAACGGCGCCATGCTCCCGTCGCGCGATCGGGTTCCTTCGGGAAAGATGATGTATGCGCACAACTCACCGGCCAGACGCGAGCGAAGATCGGCCAAGGAATGCGACACGGCGCTCTTTCGCCACATGGGCAGCGCGTTAATGAAAACCGCCGACATTGCGGCGGTGACCGCCTTTTGAAAAAAAGTATCTCCCGCCGCAATCGGATAAACGGTTGCCCGTAGCCGCCACGGCAGGCACGATGCCAGTGCCAGGGCATCCAGATGGCTGCTGTGGTTCGATGCCAAAACGAACGACCCGCTGTTGGGAATGAACTGGCGTCCCTCGACGGCAAGCCGATGGAACAGGCGAAATCCCAGATGCAGAATCGACCAGCAGCCGAGGTGAACGAGCCAGGGAACCAGCCCGGATTCGCGGTGCACGCTTTGCAGCCGTTTGCGCAGCGTCAATCCGAGATCTCGGGCGGGTTGGAGCTTCCACGGTTCCATTCTTCACCGACCGAAGGCGAAATGGCCCATAGTGAAAATCCTGTGCTGTTCAGCCAGACCGACGCCCAGATAATAGCCCACGTAATGGTAAACGGCCGGGGAAACGAGCAGCAGGCTGTTGAAGCGGTCGAGAAAGCCGCCATGGCCGGGAATCGTGGCCGCCATGTCCTTGATGCCGAGGTCGCGCTTGACGCTGGACAGCAAGAGATCGCCGAGTTGACCGAGGATGCTGATCATCGCGCCGAGAATGAGCGCGTGCCGCCAGGTATCGATCACCGTTCCGCGAAAGACCAGGCGTTCGAGCGAAGCGCCGAGAGCCGTTGTCAGGACCAATGCGCCGAGCGATCCGCCAATGGTTTTGTTTGGGCTGGTGTTGGGGGCCAGTTTGCGATGGCCGAACGACTTGCCGCAGATGAAGGCGAAAACATCGTTCAATTCGACGCAGAGGATGATCCAGAAGAGGATTTGGCGGAAATTCGGGTCGTTTGCGAAGAAACTAAGATGGCCCAGGCAAACGCCGAAGAGCATGAATCCGATCACCGCCAGCCCGACGCGTTGGATGTATCCCTTGGGTTGATCCTGCAAGATCGAGACGGCCGCGATGGCGCCGACGGTCAAGGAAGAAAGAGCGGTGAAAAAACCGTACCAATGGTCGAGGACGGCGAAATTGATCAGGAGGATTCCCACGACAACGATAAGACTGACAAGGTGTTCCCGGAAAAGTCCCGTGGCACGGGCGAATTCGCGATAGCAGAGCAGACTGAGGATGGCGACGGCGAGGATCGTCTCGCCAGCGCCGAGAAGCACGGGACCGATCATCAAAGGCGCGAGAATGACCCAGGAAATCCATCGCATCCAGAGCTCGTGCTGGAGTTTTTCGCTTAGCTTGCCGCTCTGTTTCAGAAATTGAAAGACAAGAGGTGCCAGCGAGAGAACGGCAACAACGGCGATGGTCAGCCCGAGAACGAGCCGGGAATCGAAAGCGTGCCGATAGCCGAATAGTCGTTGGTACGTGCTTGGATTCACGAGGTCCTCTTGAGCGTCGCGGCAATGTGTGCTGCGCGCCGGCAGGCAGTCAGAGCCGTCCCGATGATGATGACAATCAATGCGGCCGTGGCCGGCTGCCAGAGCTGCCAGGATTGGGGGGTGCAAGCGCAGAAAAGGCAAAGAACGGTAACGACAAACATGCGTTGTTGCTTTGCCATGGGTCCGGAAAAATCGGAACCCGCGCCGACTGATTTACCCAAGGTGCGCACATAGGCGGCGATGAGGGCCAGGAATGCGGCAACCCAGCCCAGAACGGGCATCGCGCCGGCGGCGTAACCCAGGCCGACAAGGGTTGCCGCATCTGAGATCCGATCGGGAAGTTCGTTGAACATCTCCCCCACCGCCGATGCTTTGCCGGAGCTGATTGCGACCATGCCGTCGAGGAGATTGGCGAGGAGCCGAAGCTGGATAAATGCCGCGCCTGCCAACCATAGTGCGCGTTGCTGCGGATGCGGCGGGATCCGCGTCAGGAACAATGCGGCGCCGGCGGCGATTCCCAAGGCGCCGCTGGCAATTGAAATCGAGTTGGCGGAAACGCCGGCCCGGGCCAGCTTCGGAGCCAGTCGTTGGAAGAATCCGAGATTGCGTGCCGCAATGGGCCTCCGATCCGTGACTTGATATGAACTTTCGGCCATCAAAGCCCCATCAGGTACATTCCAAGAACAAGCAATGCCATTCCGGCAACATGGATTGGCTTGATCGGGCTTCCGAACGCAAACCACGCGATGAGCGCTGCCCAGATGAAGGTGCTGGCATAGACGGGGTAGAGAACGGACATCGATCCGCCGCGCTTGAACGCGGCCACGAACAGCATCATGACCAGGATATAACAAACGACGCCGCCAAGAATCCGCAGGTTCAGGAGATAGCCGGCGATGGAATTGTCAGCGTGATCGGCTCCGGACTTGTAGAGATACTGCCCGACAGCGCCGAACAAGGCCGCGATTGCGAAGAACGCGAGCGAGGTGGCGGGTGTCTTCATTTCCCGGCGCGTCAGCATATCCCGAGCGACCGTTTTCGCAAGAAGAAGAGATGGCCTTGGATCAGACCCGCGATAGAGAATCCGCGGAAGATGCAGAAGCGAATTCTCTGGAAACAGGTTTGCGGGTCAAGTGCCAACGTGAGCCTGCAAAGCCACAGCGCTCATACCATGCCTTCAACTGCCGGCGCGACATCGGAAACGGCTTGCGGCCGATCGGGATGACTTTCAATTTCATCTCGACGCCGTGGCGATCCGCCATCTGGCAGAGCGTGCGCATCATGATCGATCCGCCGCCCCTTCCCGGCAGTGTCGCCCAAATCCGATGAATCTGAACGATTCGCTCCGAGCAAATGAGCTGGACAAATCCGAGATGTTGGCCGTCCGCTCTTTTGAATTCGAAATGCCCCCGACCCGCCGGCGGGGCCGCGACAACCAGTTCATCGAGGAACGCGACGACGTTCCCCCCATAAATGCCGTTGCGGTCGGCGGAAGGTTTGAGAAATCGCGAAAGAATGCCCGTCTTCGGAAATAGCCACACGCCAAAAGGTCAGCGAATCAAATGCCAACTCCTGATTAAGGCGATCGGAAACGCCGAGGCGAGGATTTCGGCAAGTAATGAGGGCTGACCTGGCGCGCTGGCGAGAAACGAATACTGTTCACCATGCAAAACGCACGACGGAACGGGTGAACAACTGGTAATTTGCACGATGAAAGCGATTTTTCGCCGCATAAATGCTAGAATTCAACGTTACAGAAAAAAGACCATGAATGTCACAATCAAACCCGATTCGCAGCGATTTGTCGAAGACCAGATGAAAGCCGGCCGCTACACATCTCCTGAGGATGTCGTGCAGGCTGGGTTAAGACTGCTACAAGAACACCAAGCCAACTTGGCGCAGGTCAGGGCCAAGATTGCCGTGGGACTTGATCAAGCCCGACGCGGAGAGTTGGTTGACGGCGAAGTGGTGTTTGACGAAGTTTTCGGGCCTGCCGAGAGCTCCAACACCCGCAGCCAAGGCCGATCTCGCTGCAATTGGCAAGTATATTCGAGAGCAAGGCAGCCCTGATGCTTCCAAGCGAGTCGGAGACGAGCTTCGGCGAGCAATGCGACGGCTGGCCGATATGCCCGGCATGGGTCACCTTTGCAAGGATTTGGCGGACGAATCGCTCCGCTTCTGGGCTGTCTATTCCTATCTCATCCTCTACCGGCCTGACACCAGCCCATTGCAGGTAATCCGCGTTTTGCACGGCGCCCGCGACGTTGAAACCATTCTTGAATCCGATCAGCGGGATTGAATCGGCGCGGCGCGCGATCGATTCGGCGTGCGGAGGCAATTGTGCCTCGTAAACGGAATTTCATCTAAAGCAAAATCGCCCGTTTTTGCCGGGCGGTTCCGCGTCTTGCGATTTGGTGCAAGACCACCTTATGACCCCGGCGGATTCAACTGACCGACGCGGCCAAGCCGGCATCCACCACGTTCAGAGTGTACCAGATCGGAACCTCGGAATGACCGATGGGATTGGTCGTATTGCCGGCCGCGCTGGTCAGATTGGTCCAGTGTATCGTAGTCCCGGAATTGTTGATGATGCCGTTGTTCGGACCCTCGCCCCAGAGGTTCAGCGTCATGTATTCTGTCGGGTCCTCGGTAATGAAATCCGTATACGGAGAATGCTGGTAATACACTTCGGCATATTTCACGTTAGAGGGAATAACCACGGCGGGATCCTTGTCGGCAAGCTCGAATGCGTCGATCGCCAGCACCGAAATCACGCTGTTCCCGCTGTATAAGCTCAAGCTCGCGTAGTTGGCCGGATGCGGATCAAGGAACGTCGCCTTGATGTAGCTGCCCTTCAGGGCGGGATTGGTGGTTCCGACCAGGTCCTGCATCGCCTGGCTGATAACGACCGCTCCGCGGCTGTGGCCAATGAAGTGAAGATCAACCACGTCGCCGAGATGAGCCGAGGCCAGCACATTCGCCTCGGCGACGACCTGAGAATACAACTGATTCCCCGAGGCAACGGCGACGCCTGATTTCGCCTGCCGGCTCGCCGTGACCCAGT
Organism: Tepidisphaeraceae bacterium; assembly: GCA_049512115.1. Classification (GTDB taxonomy): domain Bacteria; phylum Planctomycetota; class Phycisphaerae; order Tepidisphaerales; family Tepidisphaeraceae; genus PALSA-1353. The sequence continues at coordinate 6,048 of JBEKXM010000027.1, forward strand.
TGAAAGCGATGACGTAGTTGTAGTGATCGTCGGTGACCAGATCGCTGGCCATCGTACTTTCCCAAGAGGGTATCGTGGTGCCGGTCAGTTCCAGCCCGTGGGCGACCGCGCCCAACATAAACGTCTGGAAATACGCCGTGTTTACCGACCCCGCCGCCTCCGTTACCGCCGCATCCGCGTCGGCAACCACGACGATGTATTCCCGGGGGATGTTGGGGGTAAGTGTTGTGCCGTTGATCATGGCCACTTTATGGCTGCCGACGGATAGATCGGTGGTGTCGGTCGCCGCCAGCGTTTGCGTGCCGATGAGCGTCGAACCGCTGTCGAGCGTTGGCTGATCCGATCGGTAAAAATCGAACCGCAACGGCTGAGCCACGGCGGCTTGCGATATGGAATACGATACGGTCACGCTTTTATCGTTCAGCGTGGTCGCTTCGGTCAACGTGAGTTGCGGCAAGGTCGCGCTCAACATGACGCGGCCTTCCATAGCCTCCACCACCGGGCCAGCGGCCCGCTTCATGTCCCGGTTCCTGCTTCTATTGCGTACGGAAAACTGACCGCGAGATTTGCCAAACAGCATATTCTTTCCTCCACGTCTTACGCTAGATGATTCGACCGGCGCCACAGGGCCCGAACAGCGCACGGAGACGGGATAAACCCACGTCCCGACCCGTAGCGGCGGGATTATACGAGCGCACCCCTTGCGCACCAACAAAAAAATCCGATTGACCCCGACGGGATTCGAACCCGTGTCGCGGCCTTGAAAGGGCCGTGTCCTAGGCCTCTAGACGACGGGGCCTTGTTCCATGCGCTGTTTACGCCATTCACCCAGGAGCGGGCACAATATGCAGATGTTGCGGGGAAGGTCAATAAAGACAATGTCATTGGTCATTTGCCATTGGTCATTGGCCATTGGTCATTGGTCATTGGTCATTGGTTGCTGGCGAAATCGGGTTGCTGCAAGGGACAAGTGACAAATGACTAATGACCAATGACCAATGACATCTGCTAAACTGTGGCCATGCTCCATTTCTACAAATTCCGTCAGGACTTGTTCGCCCCGCAACCGGCCCGAGACGTGTACGTCAAACGCGCCGCCGGGCGCGGCTGGCCGGAGGAGTGCCCGCCGATTCGGGCGGCTAACGCGCTGGGATTCGATCTGCTGGCGAATTTCGATCTGACCTTCGTGCAAAAACGCGGACGCTGGAGCGTCGAGAAGGACATCGTCATTGAGAGCGATTTCGATTTCGCCGCTGGCGAGGAATCCCGCGGCAAACCGCTCGTTCAGCAATACGCCTGGTTCTGGGAAAAGGGGCAGAAACTTCCGCACGCGATCAGCGACAACGTTTATCGGCAGATCAACAACCAGGTGAAGGTCAGCTCGTTTTTGTTTTTGAAAACCGATCCCAATGAGTTGCTCCTGATGACGGAGGTCCCGAATCAGTGGCGGCCGTTTCGGGCGCTGTCGGCGGTCGTGGAAACGGACTGGTATCCGGCCAGCTATCCCTGGCACGTGGTCCTGGAATTGGATCGCCAGGAAAAACGCATCCGAATCCGCAAGGGCGAACCGATTTGCCGGGTGATTCCCATTCGGCGTGAAACGTATTTCGCCGGCGAGATGTCGCAAGTCGATTTCGACGATTTCTTCGCCCGCGGCCAGAAATGGCTGGCGACTCACGGCAAAGCGGAGCGTCAGGGCCAGATGGACGTCACGCGAACGTACGTTCGGCAGCAGATCAAACCCAGGTTCGTCCTGCTCACCTAGCCTTAGGGGCGTGACTGAAACGGCGACGGCGAATAAACGCAGATGAAGAGGAGCATGATCGTTTGCGCTTTTCGTGCCGTCCGGCGGCGTTTACTCGTATAGGACAAGGCGTTGCCGATGCGCGAACCGCTGGCTTGCCTGTTCATGTTCGCAACGGCCGTCTGCAAAAAAAGGGGAAAGAGGATTCGCCGCGTGCCGCGGCCATTGCAGGGGAGTTTCGCGCTCACGCTCGACCTCAACCGTCCCAATGCAGCCCCACTTGTCCGACCTCCCAGGCGGATGCGCAGAAGGCGCGCTTCGGCAACTTCCAAGGGAGGTCGGACAAGCGGGCGTGTCTTTGGACGGTTGAGGGGGTGCCGGCGGTTTATCGCCGGGTCCCGTCGAGCTTGAGCTCGAAACTCCTCAGCATTTTGCCGCCGAAGGCGGCGACTCGGTGCCGACGCACATTGATATTCGAGTCAACGCCGCCGGACGGCACGAAAACCATAACCGATAAAAATCTTCTGTTTTGCGCGCCTCCGATTGTGTTACGGCTTTCTCGGGTAGCGACGAGCGGCCCGGAAGTTTTGCGGTGACGCGTAAATGGATTAGAATGTGCGAACACTAAGGCGAAGGAGCCAACCATGTCTCAATATCCACCAGGAGGATCGCAAGGGTATCCGCCGAATTTTCCGCCGGGCGGGCCGCAGGGCTTTGGACCGCAGGGATACTCTCTGCCGCCGGCCACCCAGACCAGCGGCGCGGCGATCACCAGCCTGGTTTGCGGGCTGTTGATGTGCATTCCGCTGGTGACCGGGCTGATAGCGGTGCTGACGGGCATCATCGGCATCTCGGCCACGAGCAACCCCGCGGTCAAAGGCCGGGGCATGGCCATCGCCGGGCTTATCCTCGGGCTTCTCAGCCTGGGCGGATGGGGCCTGTTTGGCAGCGGGATTTACGCCATGCTCCGCGGCGCGGCGCCGGAACGGGCGTTTGCCAAATCCTACATCGCCGATCTCGCCGCCGGGAACGTCGATCAATGCGTCCAGAATTCAACCGCTAACCTCACGAAGGACACACTCGACAGCGCCTCCAAAAAAATGCAGGCTTGGGGAACGCTTCAGGACACAACGATTATCGCCTTCTCGTTCAACTCCACTGGCGGCACTTATGCCGGCTCGGCCACTGGAATCTGCAAGTTCAGCGGCAGTCAGCACACGTTCCAGATGATGGTGACGAAGGATTCAACCGGCCAGTTCAAAGCTGATTCGTTCCTATGGCAGAATTGAATGCCCAAATCAGCGCGCCCGCGCCAATCGCCACGGCCAATCCGCCGGCAAACGCCTGGAGCATCGCGTCGGTGGCGAGCCTGGCGTGCGGAATCCTCATAATCGTTCCGTATCTTGCCGGCCTGGCGGCCATGGCGTTGGGCGTGATCGGAATTCGGCAAGCCAACGAATCCGAGCCAAAAATGCGCGGCCGGCGATTGGCGATCGCCGGAGCAATCCTCGGTTTGTTGAACGTTGTCGGTTGGACCGCATATTTCACAATGATCGGCGAAATCAGCGGTCCCGGCCGGTCGGTGGCACGAGTGTTCATCAACGATCTCAACTCGGCGAACGCCGCCGACGCCCGCCGCCAATGTCTCGACAACGTCCATTCCGATCGCCTGGAAGCGGCATCGAATCAACTCAAGAATTGGGGCGGCGTGAAGAGCATCGCCGTGCTGTACGTCGCCAGCGACACCGCCGATGGAGTAACCACCGGCTCCGTTCGCGGCACGCTCCGCACGCCGGCGGGTGAACACGCGTTCCAATTGCAGACCGTTTGCCGGGACAGTTCCACCTGGAAAATCAGCGATTTCTCGTTGCGGTGAATTCGCCGGTTGTCATTGGCCATGCGTTACAATGCCCGGCCAGATGACGCTTGAGCAACAACTCGAATCCGGCGTGTCGCATCACCAGGCGGGCCGCTTGGCGGAGGCGGAGAGGATTTACCGCCAGGTCCTGGCGCAGCAGCCCGATAACGCCGAAGCTTTGCACCTGCTGGGAGTGTTGGCCGCGCAGGTCGGCAAGTCCGACGCGGCGGCGGAATTGATCCGCCGGGCCGTTCGGCTCAAGCCGGATTTTGCCGACGCTCACTACAATTTAGGCAAGGCATTGACGGACATTGGGCAACTTAACGAAGCCATCGCCTCCTATCGGCAGGCCATTTCGCTTAGGCCTGACGACGCCGTTGCGCACAACAATCTGGGCATCGCGTTAAGGGACAGCGGGCAACTTGACAAGGCCATTGCCTCCTATCGAGAGGCCATCCGGCTCAAGCCTGATTATCCCGAAGCGCACAATAATTTGGGCATCGTCTTTAAGGATGCAGGGCGGTTTGACGACGCCGTCGCTTCCTATCGCCAGGCCATCGGGATCGATCCTCGTTATGCCGAAGCGCGCAGCAATCTCGGCAACGCATTGATGGACATGGGGCGACTTGACGAGGCGATCGCTTCCCATCGCCAGGCTATCCGGCTCAAGCCTGATCTTGCCGAAGCGCATTACAATCTCGGCAACGCTTTCAGGAAAATGGGGCAACTCGATGAGTCCATCGCTTCCTATCGCCGGGCCATTCGGTGCAAGCCCGATTATGTCGAATCGCACAACAACCTCGGCATCGCGTTGAGGGACGCGGCGCAACTTGACGAGGCGATCGCTTCTTTTCACCGGGCCATTCGGCTCAAGCCCGATTTCGCCGAATCACAAATCAATCTTGGCAATGTCTTTCAGGACATGGGGCGATTTGACGAGGCCTTTGTGTCCTATCGGGAGGCCATTCGGCTCAAGCCCGATTATGCCGAAGCGTACAACAATCTCGGACACGCGCTGAAGGACATTGGGCGAATTGACGAGGCCATCGCGGCATTTCGGCAGGCAATTGTGCGCAAGCCCGATTACACGGCCGCCCACGGCAATCTGGTCCTGGCCCTGCATTTTCATCCCGGCAGTGACGGCAGAATGATCCAAGAGGAACTTCGCCGCTGGAACCAACGGCACGCGGAACCGCTCAAGAAATTCATTCGGCCGCACACCAACAACCGCGACCCCGATCGCCGCCTGCGGATCGGCTACGTGTCGCCGGATTTCCGTGAGTGTGTTGTTGCCCCGAATCTGCTGCCGCTGTTGCGCGAGCACGATCGTGGGCAAATGGAGATCTTTTGTTACGCCAACGTTGTCCGTCCCGACATGCGAACCGAGCAACTCCGGCGCCACACGGATGTGTGGCGCAGCATCGTAGGGCTGTCCGATTCGCAGGCCGCGAGTCAGATTCGTCAAGACGGGATCGACATCCTGGTGGATTTGGGGCTGCACACGGGGAACAATCGCCTTGCGGTGTTCGCACACAAGCCGGCCCCGGTGCAGGCGACGTGGCTGGGCTATTGCAGCAGCTCGGGGATGGACGCGATGGACTACCGCCTGTCCGATCCCTATTTGGATCCCTCGGATTCGGATGCATCTCTTTACAGCGAACGGACGGTCCGGCTGCCGGAAACGTATTGGTGTTACGGAAGCACCGGCCCAACGCCCGATCCTTCGCCGCCGCCGGCCGAGGCGGCGGGATGCGTCACCTTCGGATGTCTGAACAATTTCGCGAAGGTGCCGCCCGCGCTGGATTTGTGGGCGGAGATTCTGCAAGGCGTGCCGCGGTCGCGGCTGATCGTTCATTCCCGTCCGGGAACGCACTTGGATGCGGTGCGAAAGCGCTTTGCCGGCAATGGCGTTTCGCCCGATCGGCTGGAGTTTTATTTGGAGCGGGGCAATTGGCCGAAATATCTGCAAACCTACGGCCGGATCGACATTGCTCTGGATCCGTTCCCCTGGGGCGGGGGAATCACGACGTGCGATGCTTTGTGGATGGGCGTGCCGGTGGTGAGTCTCGTCGGCCGGACGGCCGTCGGACGCGGGGGAGCGAGCATCCTGAGCAACGTCGGCGTGCCGGAACTCATCGCCCGAACGCCGCAGCAGTACGTGCAGATCGCCACGGACCTGGCCGGGGATTTGCCGCGGCTGGCGGAGCTGCGGCGGACGTTGCGCGGGCGGATGCAGGCGTCGCCGCTGATGGATGCCCCGCGTTTCGCCCGCAATATGGAAGCGGCGTACCGCCAGATGTGGCGGAATTGGTGCGAGCGGGGCGGAATTTCGAGCTTACAATGCCCGGTCAAATGACCCTCCAGCAACAACTCGAATCCGGCGTGTCGCATCATAAGGCGGGCCGCTTGGCGGAGGCGGAGACGATCTATCGTCAAATTCTCTCGCAGAATCCCAATCACGCCGAGGCACTGCATCTGCTGGGCTTGATCGCCGGACAATACGGCAACGATGACCAGGCGATCGATCTAATTGGCCGCGCCATTCGCCTGAAGCCCGATTTCGCCAACGCACACAACAATCTGGGAAACTCGCTGTTGCGCCGGGGCCGGCTCGACGAGGCCGTCTCTTCCTACAAGCGTGCGATAAAGCTCAAGCCCGATTTTTTCGCCGCTCACTGCAACCTAGCCGCGGCGCTAAAAAACCAGGGACAACTTGACGAGTCCATTGCCGCCTCCAAGCGTGCCATCCGACTCAATCCCAGCTCTGCCGAGGCGTACAATAATCTCGGCAACGCACAATCGAAGAAGGGAGAATTCGGCCTGGCAATCGCTGCATATCAGCGGGCCGTTCAGCTCAACCCGAATGACGGGGACGCGCTTTGTAATCTTGGCGGCATCATGAATGCGATGGGCCGTGTTGAGCAGGCGATTCCCCTCTGCCGGCGCGCAGTCCAACTCCAACCCGATCGCGCCGAAGCCCACAATAATCTCGGCATCGCCTTGATAGACAACGGCCAATTCGATGAGGCCGACGCCGCCCTGCAACGCGCCATTCAATTGAAACCCAATTATGCCGAAGCCCTCGGCAATCTCGGCAATGTCCTGAAGGAAAAAGGGCAACTTGGGCAGGCTATTGCCGCGTACCGGCGGGCCATCGAAATATCTCCAGCCAATGCCGTCATCCACAGCAACCTGGTCCACACCGTCTATTTTCATCCCGATTACGGTCAAGCCGAGTTGCTGCGCGAAAGCCGTGGCTGGGCGGCGCGACACGCCCATCCCCTCCAATCCTTCATCCGCCCGCATAAAAATACGCGCGATCCCAGCCGTCGGCTCCGGATCGGCTATGTCTCGCCGGATTTTCGCAGCCACACCCAGTCCTTTTTCACCGTTCCACTTTTTGCCGCCCACGATTGCAATCAGTTCGAGGTCTTTTGCTACTCCGATGTCGCCAAGCCGGACGCCATTACGGAACGGCTGCGCGCGACTTCCAGCACCTGGCGAAGCACGGTCGGTGTACCCGACTCAAAGTTGGCGGACATCGTCCGCTGCGACCGGATCGACATATTGGTCGACTTGACGATGCACATGGCCCATAACCGGCTGCTGGTGTTTGCGCGCAAGCCCGCGCCGGTTCAGGTCACTTGGCTGGCATACCCTGGGACTACCGGCCTGGACACGATCGACTATCGCCTGACCGATCCCTACCTCGACCCGCCCCAAACCGGCGACGAGTTCTACACCGAAAAATCCATCCGCCTTCCAAACGCTTTCTGGTGTTACGACCCGATGAGCGCCCAACCCGTCGGTGAACTGCCGGCAGCGCGCAATGGTTACGTCACCTTCGGGTCCCTTAACAATTTCTGCAAAGTGGGCGACGGAGTTTTGGCGTTGTGGTCGCGCGTCCTTACTGCCGTGCCGGACTCGCGATTGATCCTGCTTTCGCCAGATGGCATTCATCGTCAGCAGATCATCGAAAAGCTGGGTGTTCAACCCGCGCGCGTCGAGTTCGTTCAACGTATGAAACGGGATCGCTACCTCCAAACCCATCATCGATTCGATATCGTGCTTGATACCTTCCCATCCAATGGCCACACAACCAGTCTCGACGCGTTATGGATGGGCGTCCCCGTGGTCACGCTTCGCGGCCAAACCGCCGTAGCCCGCGGAGGCGCCAGCATTCTTTCCAATGTCGGACTCACCGAATTCATCGCCGAGGACCCGGACCGGTATCTTTCGATCGCCGGCGGATTGGCCGGAGATTTGTCCAAACTCGCGGAACTGCGATCCAGCCTGAGAACCCGGATCGAGCGTTCGCCCCTGATGAACGCCCGCCAATTCGCGGCCGACATCGAAGCGGCGTATCGGCAGATGTGGCGGAATTGGGTGGCCAATGCTGAATGAGCCTCGGACAGGCTCTGTTGGCTTTTCCGGAAATAGAAACGATGGAACCGCCAAGCCGCCGAGAACGCCAAGGTGGGAAATGCGCCAGGAAGGCCAGATTTCATCTTGGCGTCATGGCGGTTCAATCGCCTCTTCGCCGAGAATTTTGGCGGACCCGGCGGACGGGACAAGACCGCTGGCCTTCCCTATGATGGATATTCGTTGTAAATCTAAGTGATTGGAGACATTTCGGATGGCCGCAGAAATCACGATGCCGCAGTTGTCGGATACCATGACCGAGGGGACCGTCGTCAAATGGCACAAGAAGGAGGGGGACCCGATCAAGAGCGGGGAGGAAATCGCGGATATCGAGACGGACAAGGCCACGATGCCGATGGAATCGTTCGACGCGGGGATACTGGCGGTGATTTTGGCGCCCGAAGGACAGAAGGTGAAGGTGGGGCAGGTGATCGGGGTGGTGGCGACGGGTTCGGAAAAGGCGGAAGAGGTGAAGAAGAAATATGCCGCGGGCACTGCGAAGGCGCCGGCGGCGGCCGCCAAGCCCCAGGCGGGCGCCGCGGCGGCGGCCAAGCCGGCGAGCTATCAGTACGACATCATCCTGATCGGCGGCGGGCCGGCGGGGTATGCCGCGGCGATTCGCGCGGGGCAACTCAAAAAGCGCGTGCTGTGCATCGAGAAGGAAACCCTTGGGGGAACCTGCTTGAACTGGGGCTGCATTCCCACCAAGGCGCTGCTGGACGATGGGGCGTTTATCCGCAAGTTGCGGCTTCACGCGGCCGAGCATGGGGTGACGTACAAGGATTTGACGGTGGATTTTTCCAAGCTGATTGGACGCAGCCGGGCCATCGCGGAGGGGCTGAGCAAGGGGATCGAGCATTTGTTTCGCAAATATGAGGTGAAGAAAGAGTCGGGATTCGGACAACTGCTGGGTCCGCACATTGTGAAGATCACTTCGCCCCAGGGAACCAAGCAAGTGACGGGCCAGCACGTCATCATCGCGACGGGGTCGCGGGCGACCGCGTTGCCGGGCGTGCCGTTTGATGGGAAGAAGATCATTACCTCGCGCGAAGCGATGACGCTGCCGAAACAGCCGAAGAAAATCGCCATCATCGGGGCGGGGGCGATCGGGTGCGAGTTCGCAGATTTTTATAACGCGCTGGGGACCCAGGTCGTCGTTATCGAGATGCTGGATCACCTGCTCCCCAACGAGGATGAAGACGTGTCGGTCCTGCTGGAGCGCGTGTTCGCCAAGCGGGAGATCGACGTGCGCGTCAAGACCCGGACGGACAAAGTCGAGACCACGGATGCCGGGGTGAAGCTGACGCTTTCGGGGGCGAAAGCGGGAGTGGTGGAGGCGGACGTGGTGCTGGTGGCCATCGGGGTGACGGCCAACACCGAGGGACTGGCGGCGCCGGGGGTGGACCTGGATTTGTTCAAGGGTCGGGTGCGGGTGAATCCCTGGTACCAGACGAATCTGGAAAACGTCTGGGCGGTGGGAGATTGCCTGAGCGTGAATTGGGCGGAGCAGGGCGGCGCCAGCGCCGACCGGCATCCGGACCTGGCGCACGTCGCCCACCACGAAGCCGTGCTCTGCGTCGAGCGCATCGCCGGCCTGCGAAAGCATCTGATGGATTACAAGGCGATCCCGGGCTGCACCTATACCCATCCGCAGGTCGCCAGCATGGGACTGACGGAAAAGCGGGCGCGGGCGCTGGGCCGGAAACTGAAAATCGGCAAATTCCCGTTCAGCGCCAGCGGTCGGGCGCTGGCGGCGGGAGAGCCGGAGGGGTTTGTAAAACTGATCTTCGACGACCAGGATGGGGAATTGCTCGGCGTGCACATGATCGGGGAGAGCGTGACGGAGATGCTTTCCGAGTTGGTCATGGCCAAGAAGCTGGAAGCGACGGAGGACGAAATCATCGAGGCGATCCATCCCCATCCGACGTTCAGCGAGGCGATCATGGAAGCCGCCGGGGTTGCGGACGGTCGGGCCATACATTTGTAACGTTTCAGCGAGGTTATGATGCGAAAAGAGTTTGCATTCTGGGCGCTGGCGGGTGTCGCGGCGGCCGGCTGTTCCTCGGCCTTCTCGGCGGTCGAGGGGGCGTTCTATTCCGAACATCCCTACGCGCACATCGATCGTTCGACGACGCAATCGAATGCCGATGGTTCCACGAGCTATGAGATTGCGTACACACGCGCCGATGGAACCAAAGCCACGGCAACCTATGCGCCGACGGGGGAAATACAGAAGGACCAGTGAACCGGATATTCGCGGGCACAACGGAGCATTAATGAAAGCATTAATCGTCTGGGGCGGATGGGATGGGCATGAGCCGAAGGAAGTGGCGGAGATTTTCCGCGATCTGCTGGCCAAGGAGAAATTCGAGGTCGAGGTCTCCGATACTCTGGATGCGTTTGCGGATGCGGGGAAAGTGAAATCGCTGAATCTGATCGTGCCGGTGTGGACGATGGGGAAGATTTCGCCGGAGCAGTTGAAGCCGGTGCTGGCGGCAGTCGAGGCCGGAGCGGGGATCGCCGGATGCCACGGGGGGATGTGCGATTCATTTCGCGAGACGACCGAATGGCAATTCATGACCGGCGGGCAATGGGTCGCGCATCCGGGGAACGACGGCGTCAAATACCGCGTGAAGATGGGGCCGGCGAAGAGCCCGATTACCGAAGGCATCCGGGATTTCGACGTGACCAGCGAGCAGTATTACATGCACGTGGATCCGGCGGTGAAGGTGCTGGCGACAACGCGATTTCCGACGGCCGACGGGCCGCACGCGGGCAATGGCGCGGTGGATATGCCGGTGGTTTGGACGAAGACGTACGGCAAAGGCCGGGTTTTCTACAATTCGCTGGGGCATAGCGCAAGCATCGTGAAGATGCCGCCGGTGCTGGAATTGATGCGGCGGGGATTTTTGTGGGCGGCGTCGTGAATTTGGATTGCCTGGCAAAATGAACCACAGAGAGCACCGAGACCACAGAGGGCACAGAGATAAGGCTGTAAATTAAGTATTCCTCTGTGGCCTCTGTATTACAAAGGTGTCATATCTTGTTGAAAAAACAAGGTACTATTTGCTCCGAACGCAAGTTTGGTTGCGGCCAAGCGAAGCGCGGCCGCGCCAGGCTCTCTGTGACCTCTGTGTCAGGTTTTTGGGAGGCTGTCAAAAAAAACGGCCGGTGCGCCTCCAGGCGTACCGGCCGCAGAGTCTGCGACTCCTTTCGCATCCTTCCATGATTCGCGTCAATTCCGCGCCGGCGATGCCGCCGCGGGCGCCAGCAGTTCCTCCAGGAAGATGGCCAGTCCGTCGCCGTCATTGCGGCCGATGACTTGGTCGGCGCTTTGCAGAAGTTCGGGGCAGGCGTTGCCCATGGCGATCCCCAGGCCGGCGTTTTGGATCATGGAGAGATCGTTCACGTCGTCGCCGACGGCGATGATCTGGCGCGGCTCGACATTGTGGCGGCGGGCCACGTGCAGAATTCCCTGCCATTTGTTGACGCTTGGGTCGAAGGCTTCGACGATGCCGAGGCCGTCCGGGGTGAAAAGGCAGTGGGCAACGACGCGAGCGCCGAAGGCCTGGCGCAATTCGTCATAGACGGGCCTTGCGGCTTTGGCGGGGGCGACGATGCCGACGCGGATCGTGTGATCGTGAGGATGTTGCGCCAGATCGGCGGTTCGGTGAACGGTGGCGCGGTTAATTTTCAGCCAACGGTCGGTTGCCGCGTTGAGATCGAAATCTCGCGTCGCCAGGTAATCGACGCCGGCCGTGGACCTGTCCTGGAGGGCGAGGGCGGCATGGCCGTGGGATTCAAAAAATCGGCACAAATCGCGAGCGAGCTGCCCGTCCATCAGGGTGCGATGCAGCGTGAGGCGCGTTCGCGTGTCGATGATGTGGGCTCCGCCCACGAAAACGGCTGGGTCATAATGTGCCACGGCGTCGAGCACGGCCTGACTTTCCGTGAAATTTCGTCCGGTCGCGAAGCAGATCAGCAATCCCGCGTCCAAGGCCCTGTGGACAGCGGACTTGGTTCGCGGCGTTACCTGGCCGCTGGGCGATAGCAGCGTCCCGTCAAGGTCAACAGCGATCATCTTGTACTTCACGCCCACACCATCGCCGATTCAGCCGACCCTAGCAAGTTCTCCCGATGATGCAAGTTGAAGCAAGCTTATCGACGGGTTTTCCACAAAATGTAGTGGAAAGGCCCAATTGAACCGTCTATTAGTGGGATTCCAGACCCCAGTTGCGGAAACGGCAAATGGAGGGTCTTCGCCGTTGACGCGGCGGAGGAATTGAGGAATATCAGGTGACGACAAACGGAGCGGCAACGGCATGAACCGAGAACGGCTGGCATGGCTGGTCAGCATCATTCTTCTGGCGATCCTGGCATTTCAATTGCCCGGGACGCTGGGGCAGCGCGATGATGAGTATTCGTGGGTGCGAACCATCGTGGAGATTCATCGTCAGGTTTTGGAAAGCTACGTCGATCCGGTGGACGATTCGCAACTGAAACAAAAGGCGATCGAGGGAATGCTGGGCGCGCTGGACGACCCGTATACGGTGTACATTCCGCCGGACCATCAGGCGGAATTCGACAAGGAACTGGGCGGGACGTTCAGCGGGGTGGGGATTTCCCTGCGCGACGTGGGGGGGAGGATGGTGGTCCTCACCCCGATCGAAGGCGGCCCGGCCGACCGGGCGGGAATCGATGCCGGCGACGTGATCGTGAAGGTGGATGGCAAGCTGATCGCTAAGATGCCGATTGACGACGTCGTGAAGCTGGTGTCTGGGCCGCTCGGCTCGCCGGTGACTCTGACCATTGAACGGTACGGCAAGGAATTGGATTTCACGCTGCACCGTCAGCAGATCGTTTTGCCGACGGTGTATGGATACTCGCGGAATTCAAACGAGTCGTGGGAATACTTCGTATCGCAGAACCCGAAGGTCGCGTATCTGCGGGTGACGCAGTTCGATGAGAATACGTTCGACGAGATGAAGCGGGTCCTGACCGGGGCGGACGGGCACTCCGGGCTTATGAGCCAGGGGATGCAGGGTCTGATCATGGACCTGCGGTTCAATCCCGGCGGACAGCTCCAGCAGGCGATCAAGGTGGTGAACCTGTTTATCAAGGATGGTGTGATCGTCAGCACACACGGTCGGAATTCCGCGGAGGAAGTGGACCGCGCCGGCGCCGAGGCGGCCACGTTGCCGTATTTTCCCATGATCGTATTGGTGAACGATCACTCGGCGAGCGCGGCCGAGATCGTGGCGGGAAGTCTCAAAGACAATCACCGGGCATTGGTCGAGGGTCAACGGACGTTCGGCAAGGGATCGGTCCAGCGGGTGATTCAACTGGGTCAGGACGATGGAACGTTGAAAATGACGGTGGCGCATTGGTATTTGCCGAGCGGCCGGCTGGTCAGCCGGAAGAAGGATTCGACCGACTGGGGCGTTGAGCCGCAGATTATCGTGCCCGTTGACGAGAATGGGGAAAGGGCGATCGATGAATTGCTGGAGAGACAGGCGGCGATCCGGTATCACCCCTCGACGATGCCCGCGACGCAGCCGACGACCGCCCCGACCGATCCGCAGTTCCAGCAGGCGCTGACGACGATGGTGGGGTTGGTGATTCTGGATGCGAACAAGCATGCGGCGACAACACAGGCGATCGAAATGCCGGCGACGAGACCGTGATGAAAATCCGAGTGAGGAGTTGCGTGTTGCGAGTTGCGAGTTGCGAGTGAAGAAAGAGGCCATCTGCTCGCAACTCGCAACTCGCAACTTCTTTACATCTATGCTTATTCTCGGCATCGAATCCACCTGCGACGAAACCGGCGCATCCATCGTGTCGGACGGCACGCGCGTGCTGAGCAACGTCGTTGCCAGCCAGGTGGAATTACACGCGCGGTATCGGGGAGTGGTGCCGGAAATCGCCAGCCGGGCTCATATCGAAAATATTCTGCCGGTGGTGATGGAGGCCTTGACCGGAGCCGGGATGGGACTGCCGAACGTGGATGCGGTGGCGGTGGCGCATCGGCCGGGGTTGATCGGGTCGCTGCTGATCGGGGTGACGGCGGCCAAGACCCTGGCGTGGACGTTGGGCAAGCCGTTGGTCGGGGTGGATCACGTGCATGCACATCTCTACAGCGTGCGGTTGGGCACGGGAGTTGAAATTCCCATGCCGGCCGTCGGGCTGGTTTGCAGCGGCGGGCATACGGCGCTGTATCGCGTCGGCGATTTTCTCGATGTGGAGATGATCGGTTCGACCCTCGATGATGCCGTGGGTGAGGCCTACGACAAGGTGGCGGGGATTCTGGGCCTTGGATATCCCGGTGGGCCGGCGATCGATGCGCTGGCGCAGCAGGGGAATCCGGCGGCGGTGCGGTTTCCGCGCAGCCGGTTGAATCGGCAATCGCTGGATTTTTCCTTCAGCGGATTGAAAACGTCGGTTCTCTACCATGTTCGCGGATTTCAGGGCCGCCAGCGCAAAACGATTCCCGGCCCGGAGGAAATTCGCGACGTGGCGGCGTCGTTTCAGGCGGCTTGCGTGGACGTGCTGGTCGAAAAAGTTCGCCGGGCGGCCCGGCAGATCAAGGCTCGCAGCGTGATTATCGGCGGGGGAGTGTCAGCCAACAGCGGACTGCGGGCGGCGATGGCAAAATTCTCGCTTCCCGTTTTCTTCCCGCCGATGCAATATTGCACGGACAACGCGGCCATGACCGCCGGCCTGGGGCACGTGCTCCTGGCGGCCGGACGGCAAAGCGCTTTGGATTTGGATGCGATCGCCGGCAGCCAATTCAACTTGACCAAGCTCGCGGACCTAAGCCATGCGACGAATTGAGCAACCACCCAAACTTCCGCCGCGGCCGTTGGACGGACACAAGGGATTGTTCGGCCGCGTGCTGATCGTGGGGGGAAATATGGAGATGATCGGCGCCCCGGTGCTGGCGGGGGAGGCGGCGCTTCGCATGGGCAGCGGACTGGTGCAGGTGGCGATGCCGGCGGCGGTCCTGGCCGTGGGACTGTCGGTTGTGCCGGAATTGATCGGATTGGCGTTGGATGAAAGCAGCGCCTCCACGAAAAAATTGCTGGAAGCGGCAGACAAGGCGGATGTGCTGGCCCTCGGGCCGGGATTGGGACAGTCGCCGACGACCGGGAAGAGATTGGACACGCTCTTCCGCCTGGCCAAGCCGATGGTGGTGGATGCCGATGCGCTGAATTATCTGTCGTCGCTGGGGAAATGGCCGAAATTATTCGCGGCCCGGGCCGTGCTGACGCCCCATCCCGGCGAAATGAAACGGCTGGCGAAATTGATCGGGCGAAGCGAGGTTCCCCAGGACGAAAAGGGCCGAATCTCGCTGGCCGCGGCGGCCGCCAAGGCGTTTGGGCAAGTGATCGTCTTGAAGGGGCACCGGACGGTGGTGACGGATTCCGAGAAGGTTTACGTCAATCACACCGGCGACAGTTCCCTGTCGAAAGCCGGCGCCGGCGACGTGCTGAGCGGAATGTTGGCATCTTTAATCGGCCAGGGCATGTCCCCCTTCGACGCCGCCTGCGCCGCCGTGCATTTGCATGGCCTGGCCGGTGAAATTGCCGGCAAGCGACTGGGGCGAAGAAGCGTTTTGGCCCGCGACGTGATCGCGGCGATTTCCGACGCGACGGCATCGAGTTAAATATCGTCGCTCTGATTTCCCGCGGCAAGCTCGAAGAAATAGCTCACGCAGAGACGCAAATGCGCAAAAAAGAAGAAAACTCTGCGCCTTAGCGCCTCTGCGTGAGACTTCTTCTTTATTAGGGACAGCCACGAATGGCACTTCCCGAAGCTATAATGGGCGATTCCGGCTTGAGATGGACAAAAAGACCTCGCTTGCGAAGATGGTGGTGTCTAACGCCACATCGGGCAAGGAGGCCTTATGGCTCGTCATCGTACCCAAGGACGGGTGCGTCGCCAAATTCAAGACGTCTTCATGGGCAACGCCGGGGGAATTGCCGGACTGCTCAGCGCCCAGCAGGTGGAGCGCGCGGTCCAAGACCAGGGCTTACAGTTTCGCAACTGCCTCTTCACGCCGTTGATTACCCTCTGGACCTTTCTGGCCCAGGTTCTCAATCCCGACGGCTCGTGCCGCCAGGCGGTGGCCAAGCTGTTGGCGTTTTTGGCGGCCGGTGACGGCGGCGGGCAGGAGTTTCAACCCGACACCGGTCCATACTGCAAGGCGCGTCAGCGTCTTCCCGAAACCTTGGTGGCCCAACTGGCCAGGGACGCGGGCCAACAATTACGTCACCGCCATGCGGCGGCAGGCAAAGCCTCCGCTGCAGGAAAACTCTTGGGCGGCCGGCCGGTGAAAGTGGTCGATGGCACCACCGCCTCCATGCCCGGAGGCGAAGCCTTCCGGCCCGACACGCCGGCCAATCAACGCGACTATCCCCAACCGGCTTCGCAGAAGCCCGGACTGGGGTTTCCGATGGCGCGATGGGTGGCGATCCTGTCGCTGAACTGTGCCGCGGTGCTGGCATTGGCCATGGGGCCTTACGCCGGCAAACAGAGCGGCGAACTGGCCTTGTTTCGCTCGCTGTGGGACGACACCGCCAGCGCCGCATTGGAAGCGGGCGACGTGCTGTTGGGGGACCGCTATTATGTCTCCTACTGGACGATCGCCTCGTTGGTGCGGCGTGGCGTGGATGGCCTGTTCCGCCAACATCGCGGAGGCGAAGCCTACCGCAACGCCGCAAAAGCGACTTCCGCACCGGCCGTCGGCTGGGGAAACACGACCATCTGATCGTCCTGCGGCGTCCCTCCAAGCCGCCGGACTGGATGGACGCGCCGACGTTCGAGCAGATGCCCGAAACACTCACCGTCCGCGAAGTGCGCCTCGTCGTCGCCCAACGCGGCTTCCGGGTCAGAACGCTGCTGCTGGTCACGACCATGCTTGATGCGCAATTGTATAGCAAGCAGGAGTTGGCCGAGGCGTTCCGTTGCCGCTGGCACGTGGAACTGGACCTGCGGAGCATCAAGTGCGGAGGCTTTGCCTACCGCCAGACCATGAATATGTCGGTCCTGCGTTGCAAAACGCCGGCCATGGTGCGCAAGGAGATCTGGATGCATCTGCTGGCCTACAACCTAATGCGTACGGTCATGGCCGAGGCGGCCGAGCGGGCGGGAATCGAACCGCGCGAGGTGAGCTTTGCCGGGTCGATGCAGACGATCAACGCGTTTGGCCCGTTGCTGATGATGGCCGCTGCGGACGACGCGCGGGCATTGACGGATATTCTGCTGAAAGCCATCGCCCGCCACCGCGTCGGCGACCGGCCGGACCGATACGAACCCCGGCGCGCCGGGGTCAAACGCCGAGCCAAGCCGATCGCTCTGCTGACCAAGCCGCGTGCCCTCGCCCGAAGGCGATTGGAAAAGCGTGCAACAACCAAAGGTTAGAGCTTAGGGAAGTGCCATTCGTGACTGTCCCTAGAGCGTGTTATGCACTTTATCATGCCCCGCGATGGGCCGGAAAAGGCCCGAATGCGAGGCGGAGGGCCGAAAAGTATCTGAAGTAGATACGTTGAGGCCCGACAACGAAGCAGGCGGGCC
>JBEKXM010000028.1:0-15530 GCA_049512115.1 Tepidisphaeraceae bacterium
GTTGCGAGTTGCGAGTTGGGAGTGAAAGCAAGAAAGCTACCAACTCGCAACTCGCAACTCGCAACTCGTAACTCTGCTACTCGGGTTTCGGATTTCTTGCATTTTCCTCCATGCTGCATCTTCGCAAAAAATTCATCGTCTTCGACGGCAACGAAGGATGCGGGAAGAGCACGCAGGCCCAGATGCTTCTGGCGGCGCTGGAGAAATCCGGCATTCGATCCCTTCTCGTCCGCGATCCCGGCACGACGCGAATCGGAGAACTGATCCGAAGAATCCTGCTGGACCCGCAGAACACGGACATGTCGATGCGGTGCGAAATGCTGCTGTACATGGCGGCCCGGGCACAAATGATGAAGGAAATCGTCCAGCCTGCCCTCGACGAAGGCCGTGCCGTCATCAGCGATCGCTTCATCTCCAGCACGCTGGCCTATCAACTTGGCGGGGATGGGCTGACAGAATCGGATATTCTGGCGGTCGGTCAAATCGCCATCGACAAGCGGTGGCCGGACATGACGATCATCCTCGATCTGCCCGTTGCCGAGAGCAACGCCCGGGCCCGGCCCAAGTTCACTCTTTTCCCCGAGGATCCGATTGCCGGCGCCGAAAAGGATCGCATTGAATTATGGTCGCTGGAATACCACGAAAAAGTGCGCGAGAATTATCTGCGGCAATCGAAGATCCATCGCGGCAATTATCGCGTCGTCGATGCCAGCCGAGATCCGCAGCAGGTGCATGCGGAGGTGATGCGTTTGCTTTCTTCGCTGAAGCCGCGGTCATGAATCGACTCAAAGACATTTTCGGGCAGGAGGCGGTGATCGCAAATCTGCGAGGGGCGATGTCGGCGGACCGGCTGGGGCACGGGCTGATTTTCGCCGGGCCGGAGGGGGTGGGGAAGGCAACGTGCGCCGCCGCGCTGGCGGGGTTTTTTCTTTGCCAGAATCCGCAATCGGACGATGCGTGCGGAAAATGCGAAAGTTGCCGGGGCATGACCGCGGGGATGCATCCGGATTATCACGTGATCACCAAGGAACTGGCCCGGCTGTACGACAAAAGCGGAACCAGCAAGGCGACGCAGTTGTCGATAAACGTAATTCGGCACGACCTGGCCGAACCCGCGGGCCGGAAAACGGTCCTGGGGCGCGGAAAAGTGTTTGTGGTGGAGCAGGCGGAGTTGATGACGGCGGCGGCCCAGAACGCGCTGCTGAAAACCCTGGAGGAACCGGCCGGCAGAACCCTAATCGTGTTGCTCACTACGAATGGGAACGAGCTGTTGCCAACCATCCGCAGCCGTTGTCAGACGATTGGCTTCGCTGGGTTGACAACGGAATTGGTCGTCAGGGAATTGCAGCGGCGGGGCGTGGATCCGGCGAGGGCGGCGACGGCGGCGGAATTGGCGGATGGTTCGCTCGGCGTGGCGCTGCGGTGGATCGAGGATGGCATGCTGGCCTCGGCCGCGGCCGTGGCTGAATCCGTCGATTCGGCCCTTTCGGGCAGGGCGAACGATCTGGCCGATCTGCTCCGCAAGAGCGCCGATGCCTACGCGCAAAAGGTTTGGGAGCGGGATGAACTGGCGAGCAAGGATTCGGCCACGCGCAACGGGCTGGGGGTGTATCTGGGGATCGCCTCGAGGCGAATCCGGCGGCGGCTGGCCGATGCGGACGTCGCCGACCGCGCCTGCGCCGCCATCGACGCGATCGCACGGGCGGAGAAATACCTCGATGCCAACGTGAACCTGGCGATCGTGATGGAGCAGTTGAGCGGCGCGGTTTGAAGAAAGGGGACATTCATGTTTTAGTCCCGGCGGCGGAAAACATGAATGTCCCCTTATCGCTACTCCTTGCACCAATTCCGCCACATCCGCCGGTAGGCCGCTTCGATATTGCGGGCGAAACGCAGGGCGTCCATCAGCGGCGATGCCTGCATCCGGGCACGCAGCGTTCGGCGCAGCTCGGCCAGCCGCGGCAGGTCCTTGGCCAGGTCCGTGGCGATTTGAACGTACTGCTGCGGCGTTCGGGCGATGAGTTCCGGCACGCCGACGTTGCTCAGGATGCTGGCACCGCCGCGCCCCACGGCCGTCCGACCGACAAGACTCACCACCGGCACGCCCATCCACAACGCTTCGCAGGTCGTGATTCCCCCGCCCCAGGGGAACGGATCCAGAGCAATGTCGATCCGGTCGTATGTTCGCATGTATTGCGGCCACGGCTGCCAGTTCGGGAACTCCAGGCGATCCGGCGAAATGTCCTTGCCGGCAAATCGCTCTCGTACTGCATCGAGGTGCGTACCCGGCCGGGAATGAACGATCAGCCGCGACTGCGGCAGTCCTCGCAGGATCTCCGCCCACAGGTCCAGGGCGGGCGGCGAAACTTTGGCGAAATCGTTGAGGCAGCCGAAGGTGAGGTATCCCGCGGCCGCCGCGGGCGGCGGCGATGGCTCGGGAGTCGGGCCGGCGACACCGTAACACCAGTAGGTTTCGGGCAGCCGGATCGTCCGCTCGCTGTAAAGCGATAAAGTGGAGGGCTTGCCCTCCACATCCGAATCCGAGGAATCCATATAAGGATCGGACAGTCGGTAGTCCATCGCATCCATGCCCGAGCTGCCGCAATAGCCCAGGTACGTCACCTGCACCGGGGCCGGCTTGTGAGCGAACACCACAAGATGGTTGTTTGCCGTGTGCAGCGCCAAATCCACCAGAATGTCGATCCTGTCTTGGCGAATCAGATCGGCAGCCTGGGAATCGGACAGCCCCGCGATGCTTCGCCAGCCATCCGCGTGTTGCCGGAGTTGGCCGGTTAGCGCGTCCGGTTGGAGAACATTGGCGTAACAAAATATCTCCATTTGCCGATGATCGTGCTCGCGCAAGAGCGGCAACAGATTTTGGCCAACCACGTGCACGCGGAAATCCGGCGACACGTAGCCGATCCGCAAGCGGCGGTCGGGGTCGCGGTTGTTGGCGTGCGGCTGAATAAATTTCTTGAGCGGCTCGGCGTGCTGTCGGCTCCAGCGGCGAAGTTCCTCATGGATCATCTGGCCGTCGTAGCCGGGATTATAATGGAGGGTCAAGACCAGATTGCTGTGGACTCCGGCAAGATCAGGTTTGAGCCGGATGGCCTGGCGATAGGAAGCGATGGCCTCGTCAAGTTGGCCCTTGTCCTTCAATGCGTTGCCTAGATTGCAGTGCGCTTCGACAAGATCAGGCTTGAGCCGAATGGCCTGGCGATAGGCAGCGATCGCCTCGTCCATTTGCCCCTTGCCTTGCAATGCGTATCCAAGATTGCTGTGCGCGTCGGTGTAATCAGGCTTGAGCCGAATGGCCCGCCCAAAGGCAGCGATCGCCTCGTCAATTCGCCCTTTGTCCTTAAAGGCGATGCCCAGATTACAGTGCGCTTCGACAAGATCTGGCTTGAGCCGAATGGCGTGGCGATAGGAAGCAATCGCCTCGTCAAGTTGTCCCTTGTCCTTCAAGGCGTTGCCAAGATTGAAGTGCGCTTCGGCAAAACCAGGTTTGAGCCCAACGGCCCGGCGATAGGAAGCGATGGCCTCGTCCACTTGCCCCATGTCCTTCAAGGCGATGCCAAGATTGAGGTGCGCTTCGGGAGAATCCGGCTTGAGCCGAATGGCCTGCCGATACGAAGCGATGGCCTCTTCAAGTTGCCCATTGCCCTTCAATGCGACGCCGAGGTTACCGTGTGCTTCGGCTAGATCAGGCTTCAGCCGAACGGCCCGCCGGATCAATTCCACAGCCGCGTCCAACTGGCCCACCTGTCCCGCCAGCACTCCCAAGAGATTCAACGCTTCGGCATGATTGGGCTGCTGCGCCAGCACTTGTCGATAGATTCTCTCCGCCTCAGCCAATCGCCCGGCCCGATGATGCGACAAGCCGGATTCGAGTTGTTGCTGAAGGGTCATGTGGCCGGGCATTGTAAGCCCGAAATCCGAAACGAGAATGGCGAATCAAGCCCGAATGACGAAATCCGAATTGGTTCCTATTCTGCCACTGCGGGCTAAGCGCGAAGCATCTCGGCGATTTTCAGTTGCGGGCGCGACAGTGGGAATCGGTCCAAATCTTCAAGGCGAATCCAGTGGCGATGGGGGACCTGGGCGGCGCTGCGAGCGGACGCGGTAAATGCGGTGAAGACGTATCGGCGGTGAGTCAGGGCGTGACGGATTTGGCCGATTTGGCGGAGGCCGGCGATGCGCAGTCCAATGCGGGGGCCGATTGAACGGGCGGTTGGCGGGGCGTCCGGCGTTTCGATGGTGGGGAATTGCCAAAGTCCGGCCCAGCGGCCGTTGGGGGGGCGGCGCTCCAGAAGCCAGCGGTCTTGGCGATGGACGCAGATGGTCCATCGCGCATGGGTAGGCACGGGGCGGGATTTCCGCGGCGGTGGGATGGTCTGCTGCATGCCGGCCGCGGCGGCCCGGCAGAACCGCCGCAACGGACAGATCGGACAACTCGGTTGCCGGGGAGTGCAGATCGTGGCGCCCAGTTCCATCAGGGCGGAATTGAATTGGCCGCAATGACTGGCGGGGAGGATTTGCTCGGCCAGTTGCCACAGCCGCCTCAGCGTCGCGGGCTCGCGGGGGTCGGCGTGGACTTTTTCCAGTCGGCACAGGACCCGCGCCACGTTGCCGTCGAGGATCGGGGCAGGTTGGTCGAATGCGATGGAGGCGATTGCCCCGGCGGTGTACCTTCCGATGCCGGGAAGAGTCTGCAAATCAGGGACGGATCGAGGGATTTGGCCATCGAAATGGGCGACGATTTTGCGTGAGGTGGCATGGAGATTTCGGGCGCGGGAGTAATAGCCCAGTCCCTGCCAGAGCCGCAGGACGTTCCGCTCGGAAGATGCGGCGAGGGCGGCAAGGTTGGGGAAGGCGGCCATGAAGCGGGAGAAATACGGCACAACGGTGGCGACCCGCGTTTGCTGGAGCATAAACTCGCTGACCAGCACGGCATAGGGATCGACGGGAGCATTCTCCGGCGGCGCCGGACGCCACGGCAGATCGCGGCGATTCCGGGTGTACCACGTGAGCAGTGCCCGAACCAGACCAGGCCGCCGGATTGTGAGCGGGATGTTAGCTTTCGCGTGCACGGTCGTAAAATACGAAGGATTTTTCTAATTTACAGTTGCAGCTATGAAAAATTAGTTTATTTTAGCTGATACATCGGATGTGGCTGGGGCATAGAATGCAAGGGGGCGGAGGGAATAATGCTCAGCATGCATGGAGGATGCTATGAGGTCGCCGCGTATCGATGATTTTGTCCGATTGATGTCGGACATTCCGGAATTAGCCCTGAGCCGAGGTGAAGTAGGCGTTGTCCGCAGCACATGGTTTGCGCCATCTGTTGCGTACGAGGTGGAATTTCACCAAATCGGACATGACTACCAGACGCGTGCTCTGCTTTTGCCGGAGCAGGTGGAGGTGGAGGATGGGCCGATCTTCCACGATAGCCCCGTTTCCGTGGAGGAGGCCATTGCCGCGTCCGTCGGACATAGTTGAGCGGCGTTGAGCAGGGCGATTTGAGTCCGGCGCGACATGGGCGCGGGGCGGGTAGCCCTGTGGGCGGGGGCATGGGGTCCGGCATATCCAAATCAAATCCAAAAGTTGATGGCGGTTTCCCGTCCTATTGGCAGGGTCCTTAGCAATTCAAGATCGGTAAACCGATCAGCCCCGCCGGAAGGGGCGGGGCTGATTCGCTTGGCGTAAGTGTAAAGCTGTTACATCACGTTGAACGACGCCGACGGCGTGCCAACATGCCGATGGCGCCCAGGGCCAGCAGACCCATTGAAGCCGGCTCCGGAACGTCCGCCAGCAATCCGTTGGCCGCGGCGAAGGCGTCCAAGGCCGCAACATCGCCGGCCGATACGGCCGCGCCGCTCACGCTCTGGTTGAAGTTCGCCGCCAGGTCGGTGAAGTCGGCGGCGTTCACCAAGCCGTCGTAGTTGAAATCGCCCTGGTCCCAGCCGGTGACCGGCTGGTTGAAGTTCGCCGCCAGGATGGTGAAGTCGGCGGCGTTCACCAAGCCGTCCAGATTGGCGTCGCCCAGCAGCGTGTAGGCCACTTCGATCTGGCCGGAGAGCAAGCCGACGACCTTGCCGTCCGCCCCATCGGCATAGCCGAGTCCGTAGGACAGACCGTTGGTCTTGGTTTGCGCCGCCGTGGAAATAATCCCCGGGCCGTTCCACGCGCCGCCGTTGTAGCCGGAAGTGATGTAGCTGGCGATCGTCGAGAACGGATCGCTGGAGCCGTAGGTAATGATAATGTGGTTGTTGTTCACATCGAACTGGCCGCTGCCGGTGATCGACAGGGACGTGAGGTCGATGGGGCTGGTGACGGCGGGGCCGGAGCCGCCGGAGACGCCGGTGGCCAGCTTCAACGTTCCAGCGGCGATGCTCGTGGTGCCGGCGACGCTCACGGCTGTGCCGAGGGTCACAGTGCCGGTGCCGGATATAGTCAACGCTCCGGCATCGGCGATCTTACCGCCGGCGCCGCTGATGGTGTAGTTGCCCAGGCTGTTGTTGACGGTCACCGAGCCGGGGCTGACGGTGCTGGTCAACGTCACGGCATAGTGGCCGTTGTTGGTATCGTTAAAGGTGACCGCAGCGCCGTCGCTGTAGGTCGTTGCGGCGCTACCGTTATTCCAGTTGTTGTTGGTGGTGTCCCAGGTCACGCCGTCGCTCGGCGCACCGGCGCCGATATTGTTCCACGTCAGGCTGGCTGGGCCCGTGCTCGTGACGACCAGGTCGATGAATCCCGCGTCCACGGAATTGCTCAGCGCATACGTCGCTCCGGACCCGCCGGGCAACGTGAAGTTGGAGAGATTGATGGCGTCGACCACCGTGCCGCCGCTGCCGTCGCCGATCAGCCGATAATCGTTTCCCACGACCGGCGTTCCGCCGAAGGTCATTGCAGTGCCGGATGCAATGGAAACCGTTCCGGAGCCGAGGATGAGCAGATCGCCGTTGGTAATCTCGCCGGACCCCGTGCCAAGGTCGAAGTTGAGGGTGGTGAGATTGCTGGTGGTTAATCCGCCGATCGACAGGCTGCCGACAGTTCCTATTCCGCCCGGTGCGATCGTCTGACTGGTGGTGTTGCCGGCAATGACATTGCCAAGGACATAAGCAGTGGGGCCGGCGTTACTGGCCAACACACCGCCGTTGAGCGCGACATTGCCCGTACCCGTGGAACTGGCCGTCAAAGATGACGTGTCGTAGGCCGCCACCAGCGTGCCGTTGCTGATCGTAGTGCCGCCCGTATAGGTATTGCCGCCGGAAAGGGTCGCCGTGCCCGTTCCGACCTTGGTTATCGCGCCGCCCACCGGTGTGGCGCCGGCAGGAGTGTCGCTCAGGATGCCCGAGAGCTTGGAATTACCGTTGTTGTTGCCGAGGGTGAGATACACGGGCTTTTGTCCGTCGCTCGTGGCGAGAATGATGTTGCCGTCGCCCGCGTTCACCGAAGTGATCGATCCGATGCTCACGATGTTGTTCGTGCCGCTCGGAGAGAACACCAGGGCGCTGCCGACGGAATTCGGATAATAGATGTCGGCCGTATCGTTGGGGGCCGCCGTATAGTTTCCGTTGATGTCGAGATTGGCGTTGATTAAAGCCGTGCTGCTGCCCACGAATATTTGGGCGGCCGCGGCATTCAACGTCATCGTGCCCGTGTAATTGGTGCCGTCGCCATAGAACTCCACGTTCTTCGGCGGATTGGTGTTGATGCTTCCGCTCACCGTCACGCTCCCGCTGCCGGAAAGGTTGCCGCCGATCTCCAGCGGCATCTGGGCATATTGGACTGTCAGCGCGTTCCCCGTGCCGTTGATGGCCAGCGATCCGATCACATCGATCCCGGTCTCGTCTTCCAGGATGGCCGAGCCGTTGAGCGTGAAATTGTTGCTGAGGTTGAAGATATAGGCCGTTCCTCCGGTGCCCGTTCCCGCCTGGGAGTTCAGGTTGACGGTCGCGTTGGAAACGGTGACGACGCCAGTGCCCAATGCGTTATCCGTGAACGGCGCAAAGGTCGCGGGCGTCACGCCGTTGCCGGCATTAACCGTCCCGCCGGTGATGATCGTTCCACCGGAATACGTGCTGCCGAGATTTGCCAGGGTCAACGTCCCGCCCGTGACCGTCAGTGCCATCACGCCGCCGCCCGCGCCGTTGTTGATCACGCCGTTGTACGTGCCTCCACCGGTCACCGTCAAAGTGGTCGTCGTCCCGGTGGCGTTATTGGTCACGACTGCCGTGGTCGCGGCGGCGGCGGCGCTGAGCAACGATGTGGTGATGTTGTAGCCGTTCAGATCGAGCGTGGAATTCGCGGCCAGGGTCAACGGCACGGCGTCGATGCCCTTGCTCGATCCCATCTGGACCTCGCCGGAAAGTATGTCGACTCCCAAACCGACCGTGTTATCGCCGCTCAACACCACCGTGCCCGTGCCGGATTCGGTGATAACCCCGAGGCCTCCACTGACGTTCCCGGCGTAAGTCACGGTCGTCGACCCGGGTGTGTCGAAAGCCAGAGTTCCGTTGCTCTTCACGTTTCCGCTGAGTGACCCGGCGCTGGTCGCGCCATCGCCAATCTGAAGCGTGTCAAACAAATTGATCGTGGTACCGCCGCTGAAAGTATTGCCTGTCCCCGTGAGGATTTGCAGCCCGGCTCCCGCGATGATCAGGGACACCGATCCCGCGCCGTCGGTGATATTGCCAGCATACGTCAGCGTGCCCGCGGCCAGCGTGTCGGTGATCCCGGCATACGTACCCGTCGAGTCGGTGATGAGCCCGCCGGAGCCGGCGATTCCATTGAGGCTGATCAACTGGCCATTGAGATCGAGCGTGCCGCCGTTGACGGTCAGAGAACCCGTCCCCAGCGCCGTCGTAGTGCCGATTTGCAGCGTGCCGTTGGCAATGATCGTTCCACCGGCATACGCATTGTTGCCGGCCAGCAGAATGTCGCCGGTTCCGGAGTTGCTGATGGTCAGTGTGTTGGCCGTCCCGCCATTGATGACCGAGGAAACCGTCAGAAGGTTGGACGAATTGTTGGACCAGGTTTGAGGCGCATCCAGTGTCAGGCCTGCGATGGTAATGACATCCGTTCCGGCGTTGGGGCCGGCCACGATCCCGTTTCCCGTGGCCGCCGCTTCAAGCGTGACCGTTCCCGCGCCTGCGACGGTCAGGTTGGTCGCGGTGTTCAACGTGAGGCTGTCGATGGAAGTGATGGAGCCAACGTTGGTGCTGGCCTCGTTCGAGACGGTCGTTACCGTTGACGAGAAAATAACCTGCGTGGGACTTCCGGGGTTGCCCACGCTGACTCCGTTGGCATCCACCCAATTGGTCGTTACGCCGTCGGTGCCAAAATCGCTCCAGACGGTATCGACGGCGCCATTCCAATATGCGAACAGAGGCGGAGGCGGCGCCGCCGCGACCGTGAGCACCAGGCTCGTGCCGCCCGGAGCGCTGAGAGACGCAATGAACGTGTTGGTACTGGTGGAAAAGGCGCCTGAATTGAACGAGAAATCGCTGGTGCTGATTCCCGTTCCGCCGTTGATCAACGTGTAAGTGTAAGTGTTCCCCGCCGCCAACGTCCCGATTTGCGCGAAGTTGAGGGCGGTGGTTCCGACATCGCTGAAATTTGTGATCGCCAGCGAGTCGTTGAGGGCAGTGGTGGCGCCGATATCAAAACCAAGCGAACCGCCACCGGTGAGCGACAGGCCGCCCAGCGTCAGCATGTCGCCCGCGACGCCGTTGCGTAGGTCGATCGCGCCGCCGCTGTTCACCGTGACCGTGCCGCCGATGACGCTCGTCGTGCCTGCCGTGCCCGTAGTCGCGCCGACCGTGGTGAGGATTCCCCCGCTGTTCACCGCCACGGGCGTGTTGCCCAGGGAACCCCCGCCCTTCAAAACGAATGTTCCATTGGAAATCGTCGTCGCGCCCGTGTACGCGTGGGCCGGATTTGTCAGGATGAGCGTCCCTCCCGCGAGGGAAAGGGCCGTCTGCCCGGCCCCGTCGCTTATCACGCCCGCATACGTGCTCGTTAACGTGCTTGTCCCAAGCACCGTCAGCGTCGATGTGGCCGCGATGTTGCTGTTGGTAACCAGCGCCGTTGTAGCGGCGGCATCATTGAGCTGGCTGACGGTAACGCTGTAGCTGTTCAGATCCATCGTGGAATTCGCCGCCAAGGTCACCGGCACATTGTTCAGTCCTGTGTTGGACCCCATCTGCATCGTGCCCGCCGAGATCGTCGCGCCCCCGGTCATGGTGTTGTTGCCGCTCAAATTCACCGTGCCGACACCGGTTTCAGACAATGTTCCTGTCCCGCTGACGTTCCCGCCGTAACTCACCGTATCCGTGGCCGGCGTTTTGAAGATCAGGACGTGGCTGTTCGCGACATTGCCCGCAAGTGATCCGGCATTGGCCGTCCCGTCGCCGATCACCAGCGTGCTGGTGGTCCCGATGGTCGTGCCGCCGGTGGCGGTGTTGGTGCTTCCCGTAAGGACCTGCACCCCAGCTCCAGTGAGATTCAAGCCGACCGAGCCCGCGCCGTTGGTGATTGACCCGGCGTACGTCATCGTGCCCGATGCGAAAGTATCGGTAAGAATCGACGCGGTCGTGCTGGAGTCGGTGATCGTTCCACCACTTCCGGCAACTCCTCTCAATGTCAGCGCGTGGCCATTCAGGTCCAGCGTCCCGCCGTTGATCGTGGTGACGCCGGTGCCCAACGCCGTCGCATTGCCGATTTGCAGCGTTCCGTTGGCGAGGATCGTTCCGCCGGAATAGGTGTCCGCGGCGTTCAGCAGAATGGCGCCGGTCCCGCTGCTGTTGATGGTCAGCGTGTTGGTGGCGCCGCCGCTGACGACAGAGGAAATCGTCAACAAGTTCGAGGAATTGTTCGACCACGTCTGCGGCCCGCCCAGCGCGATGCCCGTGGTGCTGATGACATCCGTTCCGGCGGTGCTGTTGATCACGATCCCGTTGCCGGTCGCCACGCCTTCCAGCGTCAGCGTTCCGGTGCCGCCGATCGTCAGGTTCGTCGGGTCGTTCACCGTGATGCTGTCGACCGCCGTGACGGCCCCGATCGTCGTGCTGGCTTGCCGGGTGGCGCCGCTGGCGGAGAAAATGACCTGCGTCGCGCTCGTGGGGATGGCCACGGTATTGCCATTGGCGTCCACCCAGTTGGTCGAGTTGCCGCTGCTGTCGCTCCACACGCTGTTGAGGTTTCCGTTCCAATATGCGACGGCGCTGGGAACGGGAGGACCGCCCACGGACAGCATCAGGCTGCTGCCGGACACGAAGACATCCAAAGTCAAGTTGGGAAACGCGTTGGGATTGTAGGTGAAATCGCTGGCGCTGATTCCGGAGGCGCCGCTGATCAACGTGTACGTGTTGTTCGCCGCCACAGCGCCGATTTCCGCGAAATTGAGCGCCGTTGTTCCGACGTCGGTGAAGTTGCTCACCGCCAGCGAGTCGCTGAGGTTGTTCGTTGCGCCGATGTCAAAGCCGAGCGAACCGCCGCCCGTAAGCGACAGGCCGCCGTTCAGAGTCAGAACATCGCCCGCCACGCCGTTGCGAAGATCGATCGCGCCGCCGGTGTTGACCGTTACCAGGCCGCCGACGAAGCTCGTCGTGTCGGCCGTGCTGTTGGACGCGCCGACCGCGCTGAGGATTCCGCCGCTGTTGACGGCCACCGCGGTGTTCCCCAGCGAACCGCCGGCCTTCAACGAGAGCGTTCCACCGGCAATCGTCGTCGGGCCGGTGTACGCGTTGCCCGCATTCGTCAGGATAAGTGTTCCGCCGCCGACCGAAAGAGCCGTCAATCCCGCGCCGTTGTTAATCAGCCCCGCATAAGTGCTCGTTGCCGTGCTTGTGTTTGTGACCGTCAGCGTGGAAGTCGCGGCCACATTGCTATTCGTCACCAGTGCCGTGGTCCCCGATGCGTCGTTGAGCGATTTGACGGTGACGCTGTAGCTGTTGAGATCCAGCGTGCTTCCGGCCGCCAGTGTCACGGGCACCTTATCCAGGCCCGTGGCGGAGCCCATCTGCATGAATCCGGCCGTAATGCTCGCGCCCCCGCTCATGGTATTGTCGCCGCTCAGATAGACCGTGCCCGCGCCCGTCTGGGACAATGTTCCCGTGCCGCTCACGTTGCCGCTGTAAGTCACGGTGTTCGAAGCGGGAGTCTTGAAGATCAGGGTCTTGTTGTCCGTGACATTGCCCGGAAGGGATCCGGTATTGGCCGTGCCGTCGCCGATCACCAGCGTGCCCGTCGAAATGGTAGTGCCGCCTGTGTACGTGTTGGTGGCTCCGGTGAGGACTTGAGTCCCGGTCCCCGCGACGGTCAGGGCCACTGAGCCCGCGCCGTTGGTGATGGACCCCGCGTAGATCATCGTGGAGGTGGTGATCGTGTCGGTGATGGAAGCGGCCGTGGCGATGGAATCGGTGATCGTTCCGCCGCTGCCGGCAATTCCTTTCAGGGTGATCGCGTGGCCGTTGAGGTCCAGCGCCCCGCCGTTGATGGTGATTCCGCCCGTGCCCAGCGCCGCGGCGCTGCCGACTTGCAGCGTGCCGTTGCTTATGATCGTTCCGCCGGAATAAGTGTCGGCGCCGGTCAGCAGGATGTCGCCGGTCCCGCTGCTGTTGATGGTCAGCGTGTTGGCGCTGGCGCCGCTGACGACCGAGGATACGGTCAATAGATTCGATGAATTGTTGGACCACGTCTGCGCCGCTCCCAGCGCGAGGGTGCTCGTCCCGATGACATCGGTTCCGGCGGTCGAGCCGACTACGATCCCCGACACGGTTCCGATCGTGAGCGATCCACCTCCGATCGTCAGGCTCGTCGGATCGTTCAACGTGATGCCCGCGACGGCGGTGATCGTGCCCAGAGTCGTGCTGGCATTATTGGTGGGGCTGCTCGCCGAGAAGATGACCTGTGTCGCGCTGCCCGGGTCGGCGACACCGTTGCCGTTGACGTCCACCCAGTTGGTCGATGTTCCGCTGCCATCGCTCCAGACGTTATCCACGGTTCCCTTCCAATAAGCGGTGGCAGGCGCCGCCGCGGTCGCGTTGACGACCAGCGTGAGGTTGTTATTGCCGGTCGCGGTGGTCGTCAGCGTAAAGCCGGCAAACTGGTTGGGATTGAACGCGAAATCGCTGGTGCTGATGCCCGATACGCCGCTGATGAGTTTGTAAGTGTTGCCCGCGGCCAACGTGCCAAGAGACGCGAAATTGAGGGTGGTCACACCGGTGTTGTTTAAGGTGGTGATGACCAACGAGTCGTTGACGTGGTTCCCGTTGACGTCAAAACCAAGCGAGCCGCCGCCCGCCAGGGACAAGGTTCCTATCGTCAGAGTATCGGTTGCGGCCGCATCGCGAAGGTCCAGCGCGCCGCCGCTGTTGACGATGACCGTACCGGCGATTTGGCTCGTGGTTCCCACGGTTGTCAGGACCGTGCCGCTGTTTACTGACACCGTGGTATTGCCAAGCGAGCCGCCGCTGGTGAGCTGTAGAGTTCCCGTGTTGATGTTGGTCGCGCCCGTGTAAGTGCTGGTGCCGGTGAGGGCAAGAATTCCCGCGCCGGTTTTGTTGAATCCGCCGTCGGAAAGCACGCCGCTGAGGATCGCGTCCGGCGTCCCCGTGCCCCGGTTGACCTGGACGGTCTGCACCGCCCCGTTGAAGTCGATCGGATTCTGAAAATTCACCGTCTTGGTCGCCGCGGTCGCGCCCAGGATCAGCGCGTCGCCCGTCGGCACGAACCCGTTGGTATTCCACTGGACAATCGTTGACAGCGATCCACCAAGGTCTACGGTGGCATTGGCACTGAGGGCGGCGAAACCGCCGGAATTGGTCCATTGCACCTGGTTTGCGCCCGTGCCCACCCCGCGGTTGAACGCCGCGACGGTCGTCGTCAATCCCACCTCGCCGCCGTTGATGACCAGCGCGCTCGTTCCGCCGCTAGCTCCCACGCCGCCCGGTAGTGCGTTGGCGCCGCTCAATTCCAATATCCCCCCCGTGACCGTCGTATATCCGTTATAGGTGTTCGTTCCGGACAGATTCAGCACGCCCGTGTCCGTCTTGGTCAGATTGCCCGCGCCGGCAAGATTCTGGCTGACAATCGCGCCCGCGATGCTCAGCGTATTCGTTCCCGTCACGTCGATCGTCGCGCCATTGCTGCCGATGCCCACCGACCGATTGTTCGTCCCCGCCGTGCCGTTGTAGAGGCCGAACGTCGCGTTCGCTTCGAGCGTTCCGCCGTTGATATTCACGGCAGCGCCGGTGGCCGCCGCGCCCAGATTCGTGTTCTGCGCGATGATCAGCGTTCCTCCGTTGATCGTCGTGCTGTTGGTGAACTGGCTGGTAGCTGTGGTTGTCAACGACACCGTTCCACCCCCGCCAATGGTCAAGGCGTTTCCCGAGCCATTGGTGTCAATCGGGGTATTGATTTCAAGCATGCCCAGCGTGTCGTATTGGAAGATCGTCAGACCCGCGCTGGGCGCGCCCACGATGTCGCCCAGAGCCCCCGAGATGATCTCCGTATGCGCGCCGACATTCGGCGTCATCAAAATCCCGCCGCCGTCCAGAGTTAGACTTGCAATGGTCAGAGATAGCGTCTCATTAGCGGCAGTGTTGAAGCGAATGGTGTTGGTCTTGGCCGCGGTAAGAATGAGCGCGGTGCTGGCGACGACATCCGTTGCCTGGGCTGCCGTTCCCACCGCGAAGGTGGTGCTTGCGAAATACGAAGCCGTCGGCAGGCCGATGACCTGCCCGCCGCTGCGGACCGCCCAGCTCGTGCTGTTGACCGTCACGTTCGCCAGAATATTTCCGAGGCTCAGGACCCCGGTCACTTTCGAACTGCTGCTGGCGTTTGCCTGCGTCGTCGTCATCGTCGCGCCGGTGGGCAGAACGATGTTCATCTGCCCCGCCAGATCGTTGTTGTTCGTCAGGGAAGCCGGCGGCGCGGTCCAGTTGCCCGTGCTCATCGACAGCGTGCCGCCGCTGCCGGGATTGAGGTCGATCGTCGAAAATCCCGCCGAGAGATTCACCACGCCGACGCTCTGTGAATTGGCCGCGCCCGCCTTGCCGTCGATTTCGAGCGTTCCGCCGCCCATATTGAGCGGGCCCGCGGTGACGCCGTTGTAGAGAATGTTCGAAGTCGGCACGCCGGCGGCGCCAAAGTTCAGGTCCAGCGTTCCGCCCCCGAAATTCGTGGTCGCCGTCGTGCCGGCGCCAAGTGACGGGTCGCCGACCGTCGTCGTGCCGGTGTAGGTGTGGGCTCCGGTCAGGTACAGCGTTCCCGCGCCGGATTTCACCAGATTGAAATTTCCGCTGATTACGCTGTTGATCGCCAGATTGCCGTACGCCGTGTCGGCCGTCAGGTTGCCGTTCAGAGCCAGGTTGATATTGGAAATCGTTTCCAGGCTCATGCTGCTGTTGGTGATGCCGGCAGCGCTGCCGTTGCCCAGGCTGATCGACGAGCCGTTGTTGGTGCTGAAGGTGTATGCGGCGGCTCCGTTGAGGAAAGAGATGCTGCCAATGTTAAATCCCGCG
>JBEKXM010000029.1:0-15382 GCA_049512115.1 Tepidisphaeraceae bacterium
ATGATGCTGGATTACCTGAACCAGTCCGCCGCCGCCGCCGCGATCGACGCCGCCTGCCGCGCCGTCGTCGCCGAGCCCAAAAACCACACCCGCGACCTCGGCGGAACCGCCACGACCACGCAGGTGACCGAAGCCGTTCTGGCAAAGCTATGACCCCTCCCCGCGCGGCCTGCCCACTTCAGTGGGCAGGTGATTTCGCCATCCAAACTTCCTTTTCCGCACACTTCCACGTTACAATCTTCCGGTCCCCATCAGGGCCAAGCGCATGTCCCCGGACCCGTCCGATTCCGCTTACGACCTCGCCCCCGTCCCACGGCAGCGCCCGCGCAACACGCCGCCGCCGATTCCCCAGCCCGTGCCCCTCGCCTATCGGCGGATCGCCCCCGCCGCCGCGCCTCCGGAGCAGCCGCAGCAGCCGGAGCAGCCGAAGCAAATCCACAAACTGTCGTTTTCCGAGCGGGTTTACTACTGGCTCCGAAGGCTCGGCTGCGCCGTCATTATTCTACTTGGCGCCGGTTGGCTCCTGCTGATGCACCACTTCCAAAATAACAGCATTGTGGCCATGTCCATCGGCTTTGGCCTCATCGGCGTCGGTTTCTCCTTGTTCCTCTTCTCCGGCCCCACCGACGCCGAAAAACGCGGATACCATTTCTGACGTTCCGACGCGGGGTTGGAGTATTGGCTCGGCTTAATTCAAATGCGAATGCGGGAGGGCGGGGAAAACCACATCAGGTGCGGAGGGCGAAGCCCTTTCCGCCCCAAGAGTTTTTCCCCGCCCTCCCGCACCCACCCACCTCTTTCCTTTTCCCCTCACCCGTCCAGCGGGAGAAACGACCCCATCTTGTCCGCGCACCGGCGACCTTGTCGGCATGCGAAGTCGGCGGTTTTCTTTCTTTGCTGCCAGACGGTTGAGGGGAAGTCGGAAACGGGTGGAGGGGTTGCAGGGGAGGCGGGAGAAGCCGCTTGGGGCCTTATGGGGTTTCTCCCGCCTCCCCCGGCATCTGCGCATTTCGCATTTGTACTTGCCAACACCTGCCCGACGCAGGAGCTACGCCCGACGCTCGTTGGCGATAGATTCCCCTCCTCCGCTTTATAGCCTAGAATTCCTCACATGCCCGAACGAATCATCATCATCGGCTCCGGCCCCGCCGCGTGGACTTGCGCCCTTTACGCCGCCCGCGCCAATCTCAATCCCCTCCTCTACGAAGGCGCCATCAGCGAGGAAAACCGCCTCAAGGGCACGCTTCCCCTTGGCCAGCTCAACAGCACCACCGATGTCGAGAATTTCCCCGGATTCCCCAGCGGAATCCTCGGCCCCGATCTGGTGGACGCCATGCGCCAGCAGGCCCTGAAGTTTGGAACCCGCGTCGTCACCGAAGACATCGTCAAGGTCGATCTTTCCACCCGCCCGTTTGCGATGAAGGACTCGGCCGGCGATTCGGTTTCCGCCCAGGCGGTGATCGTGGCCACCGGCGCCAGCGCCAACTATCTCGGCCTGGAATCGGAAAACAAGTTCAAAAATCACGGCGTGTCGGCGTGCGCGGTGTGCGACGGCGCCTTGCCGCGCTTTCGCAACCAGCCCGTGGTCGTCGTCGGTGGCGGGGATTCGGCCGCCGAGGAATCCATCCACCTCACCAAGTTCGCCAGCACCGTCTATGTCGTCCATCGCCGCGATCAGCTTCGCGCTTCCAAGATCATGGCCGACCGATTGCTCGCCCTGCCCAACGTCAAGCCCGTCTGGAATTCCGTGGTCGAGGAGGTCCTGGGCGAGGCTCAGACGGGCGTCACCGGCGTCCGGATCAGGAATCTGAAAACCAACGACACCACCACGCTTCCCGCTCACGGCATGTTCGTGGCCATCGGCCACACCCCCAACACCGCATTCCTCGACGGGCAACTGGAACTCGATTCCCAGGGTTTCATCGTTCTGAAAGACCCGTTCCGCACTTTAACGAGCGTGGAGGGCGTCTTCGCCGCCGGCGACGTCGCCGATCCGACCTACAAGCAGGCCGTCACCGCCGCCGCCATGGGCTGCAAGGCCGCCCTGGACGCCGAACGCTGGCTGGCGGAAAAGAACGTGCACTGAACGCGGGTTGACGGGGTTTTTCCAGTTCCCCCTACGCCACAACCAGATCCGCCGGGTTCCTCATCACCGTGCCGAACAAGGTGAGATACTCAAACACCTGCATATTGAACGGATCATCCACGGCCGCTCCGGTGAAAATCCGCAGCAGGCGCTTGCGAACCCGGCGCTCGATCCTCGATCCGATCGGGCCGCCCCTGTGCTTTTGCCCCGCTCGATAGAGATTGAACAGTTTGCCGTTGTACCAACTGTCGATCACGCGCTGCCACATCTTCAGTTCCCAATGTCTTCCATCCTCGTATTTCTGCATGGCATCGTCGCCGCCGCTCTCGATGGCCGCGAGTAATTCAAACGCGCCTTTCATGCTCAAATAT
The DNA here is from genome assembly GCA_049512115.1 of Tepidisphaeraceae bacterium. GTDB lineage: Bacteria > Planctomycetota > Phycisphaerae > Tepidisphaerales > Tepidisphaeraceae > PALSA-1353. The sequence continues at coordinate 2,458 of JBEKXM010000029.1, forward strand.
AATCCGGTCGAGAAGACGGGGTCTATGAATCCCGCCGCATCGCCGACCGCAACCCAGCCGGGGCCGTACATCTTTTCCGAAATCAACTGATAATTCTGGTATTTCACCACCGGTGTCAGGCGGGTTGCGCCTTCGGTGTAGACCTTCAGGGACGGCTCCTGCCTGATATACGCATCATATTGTTTCTCGATCGTGTCTCCGAATTGTTCCAGGTGCTTCGGATTGATGACGACGCCCACGGAAACCTTCCCCGGCAGCGGGATTCGCCACGACCATCCCTTGGTGAGATAGTCGATATGGATATTCCCCGGATCGGTCATCACCGCTTTGTCGAGATGGGCAAACAAGGCGACGTCGTCGCGTCCTCCCCTTTTCGCCGGCGTATCCAGCAGCCTGGCGATCAATCTCACGCGCCCGCTAGCATCCACGATCAGGTCCGGCCTTTCTCCAAAAAAACCCCCGGCGGCATTCAGCGTGTCATCACAGAGCCGAACGGTATTCGGCTCCTTCCCCTTTTCCAATTTTGCCGCGGCCTTGAATATTTTCGCCCCTGCCTTCTCGGCCGCATTCAGCACCGCTTGGTCAAACAGATCGCGCGGGGTGTTGTAAGCATAATCCGGCAACGTTCCATCCGCCCATTTGAAGAAGGCCGAAATCACTTCCTGCACATTCAAACATACCGTGGCCCCCGGCTTGTACGTGCTGAAGGATTTCACCTCGTCCTCGATGCCGAGCGTCCTCAGCATCGGCACCACGGCGGGCAGCAATGATTCGCCCACGATCAACGCGGGCCTTTTGGGCGTGTGAAAAATGCCGGCCTTGATGCCCTTCTGCCCCAGGAGAACTCCCAGCGTTGCTCCCGCCGGACCTCCTCCAATAATGGCGACGGTTTTAATGTTCGTTGACATGGTTTATTTGTTGTGCTCCAAACGAGTTGGCCATCTTACCATGGTTGTGGCATGGGCGTCTCGCCCATGGCGAGCGGTACTCCGCACGCATCGACGGTACTCCGTCGATATCAGCCCGAGCGGAGCGCTCTTGCGATTGCTTAGGCGTCAGTCCGGCCAGGGGTGAGACGCCCAACTCACGAATTCGCCACGCCCTCATCTCACGGCCCGCTTTTTTCCCATTGCACAAGAACCCGCGATTAAGCATTATTTCCATGGACTCATTCATCCTAACCCGGGAGCAACTCATGTCTGACATGCTTTCTCGTCGCCAAGTCGTAATGCGATCGGTTCCAGCATTGGCGTTGGCCGGCGCCCTGGCCGCGGCGGGGCCGCTCCTGGCCGCCGACAACGCCGGCGCAGGCGAGCCTCCCGGCGAGAACGACGCCTTCAAGGATGGCCAGTACGTTCTGCCTCCCCTGCCCTACGCCTACGATGCGCTGGAACCGCACATCGACGCCGAGACACTGCACCTGCATCATGACAAGCACCACCAAGCCTACGTCACCGGCCTGAACAACGCGCTGAAGGCGCTGGCCGCGCTCGACGGCGCCGACACCCCGCCCGGCGCACCGCTCTTGGCCGGGCTTCAGGAAGACCTCAGTTTCAACGCCGGCGGGCACTTGCTTCACACGCTCTTTTGGACCGTGATGGGTCCCAACGCCGGGGGTGAACCGCAAGGTGAATTGGCCGATGCCCTGGCGCGGGATTTCATTTCGGTCCCGGCATTCCGCAGGCGCTTCGCCGCCGTCGCCGCCGGCGTCAAAGGCAGCGGTTGGAGCATCCTCGCCTACGAACCGCTCGGCGATCGGCTGATCGTCCTCCAGATCAAGCAGCACGATTTACAGATCGCCCCCGGGGCCGTGCCGATTTTGCCGCTCGACGTGTGGGAGCACGCCTATTACCTGAAATACCACAACGTCCGCGCCGATTATGTGAAGGCCTGGTGGAACGTCGTCAACTGGCAAGCCGTCGGCGATGCCTTTTCCGCCGCCCGGAAACGATCCGGACACGGGGGGTAGCCCAAGTTTCGATGGCCTTCCGTCTTGTTGGGCTTTCCCGAAAAGATAAACCGCGAAGGAGCGAAGACGCGAAGTTGCGCGAAGGAAGAGTAAATTGATTTTGAATTGATTTTACTTCGCGCAACTTCGCTCCTTCGCGTCTTCGCGGTAATCCATTCGTTGAGGCCTATCAGCACAACAAAGCCTGGATGACGATAAGCTTCACGTTCTCGAATACGCCGCACGGATTCCTATCAGCAATCCAAACGAAATCAGCAGCAGAATCGCCGCCAGCGTCAGGGCTTGATGCATGTCGATCTCGAACCCGATATACACGGCCAGCGGCATGGTTTGGGTTCGGCCGGGATAATTGCCCGCGAAGATGATCGTCGCTCCGAACTCCCCCAGGGCGCGCGACCACGTCAGCGCGCCGCCGACCATCACGCTGCGAAACGCCAGCGGAAGGGTGACATTACGAAATCTCCGCAGCGGCGAGGCCCCATCCAGCGCCGCGGAATCCAGCACGTCCCGGCTGATTGCCGAAAACCCCACGGAAGCGGCTTTGATGTAGTAGGGGGCGGCGACAAACGTTTGAGCAATGATCACGGCGATCGGCGTGAACGGAATTTGGACGCCCGCCTTGGCCAGCCACGCCCCGATCAAGCCCCGACGGCCCAGCGTCATCAGCAATGCGATTCCCGCCACCGCCGGCGGTAGCACGATCGGCCAGTCAATCAGCGCCTCCAAAATGCCTTTGCCGACAAAGGCGCCTCGACCCAGCATGTATGCCAGCGGCGTTCCGAACACCACCACGATCAGCAGGCTGACCGCGCTGGTCCAAAGGCTCAGCCCGATCGCCTGAGCCACCGCGGGCGTGCCGAGATACCGCAAAAGCGTTGTCGGCGACGTGCGCGCCAGCAAGGCGAACGGCGGAATCACCAGCAGCCCAAGCAGCGGAAGCGCCAGCAGGATCAGCAGCCACCATGAATGGCGGGGGGGAATGGTTTTGTTGCCAGCCATCAGCGCATGCCGGGCGATGCCGGAATGAAATTGAAATCGTGCAGAATTCCCTGCCCCTCGTCGGACAGGACGAAGTCCTCGAACTTCTCCGCCAGCCGCGCCTGCGGCGCCTTGGCGACGACCGCGATTGAGTAACTGGCGATCGGGTTGAGCGAATCGGGCACGCTCAGCGTCTGGACGTCTTTGGCCGCATCCGCGCTCACGTCGGTCACGTAAACCACGCCCGCATCCGCCTCCCCGAGCCGGATTTTGCTCACCACCGATTTCACGTTCTCCTCCTGTGACACGACGTTGGCCAGAAAATCCTTCTTGAATTCCGGGCCGTACGCCCGGTTCCCGCTCATCCGATCCAGCATTTGCAGCGTGTATTGGCCCGCCGGCACCGACGCGTCCGCCACGTCGATTTTAACCCCCCGATTGCCCAGATCGTTTAGCGTCGCGATCTTCCCCGGATTGCCCTTGGGAACAATCACCACCAACCGGTTGCAGGCAAAATCGCGGATTGTTCCCGGCTTCACCAGGAATTCGGTCCAAGCCGTGTTCATCTCCTTGGCGTTGGCGGAGGCAAAAACGTCCGCCGGCGCCCCGTTTTCAAGCTGCGCCCGAAGCGCTTGCGACCCGGCGAAATTGAATTCAATCCTAACCCCGGGGTTTTCGGCCTCAAAACGCTTGCCGATCTCCGTGAACGATTCCGTCAGCGAGGCCGCGGCCAAGACGTTCACGGTCGCCGGCGGCGCGCTCACCGCCGCCGGCTGCTCCTTGCGGCATCCGCCCGAAATCAGCAGAACCAGCGCGATCGCAAAGGAGCCTCGCCATCTCATCGCAATTGCCGGCGCGTGCCGGCGCATTTGGCATTTCCCCCTCTCCCGGCACTCCGCGAGAGGGTTGGGGTGAGGGTCTTCTTCCCAATGCCGTGTCCCTGCGATTACGGTTATATATATTGTGATATAACGATGTCAATTGAACGGTCGGTAGACCGTCAGGCCAACCACGTTCTCCCAATCCACCTCCCCCGCCGGGGGCCTTCGGTGAGCATCCGGGTCGGATAGGCGTACTCGCCGCCTGCTCGCGCAGTCATCCGGACGGGGGGCGAATACGCCCACCCCTTGGCGACTCGCACCCCACGGATGCCGTCGCTGCCCAAAAAGCTAGGTCTGGCGCCAACAACGACAGCGCGGCCGGCGCGGCCGGGATCGCAACTTGTGTCGGCGGCTGCCGTCACCTCGGCCGGCGACGAAGCACAAGGCATGCCGCGGGCAGGACAAGAAGCGCCACGGTCGCTGGCTCGGGCACCACCTCAAACCGCAACTGCGACGTGTCGCTGTCGCCTTGCCAGTGCAGGTCGGCAACGTCAACAACGGGGTAAAAGCTGGCATCTGGCGCTGGGACTTGGAAGCTGTAAGTATATTCGGGCGGGATGAGGATGTTGGTTCCTCCGTTCGTCCACGGTCCGGTGAAACTAGCGAGGGACGGTCCCACCAACTGAAATTTCGACAACGAATATTGCAGGTTATTAATCTGCGCCGTCAACGTGGCGTTAGGGTTGTCGATGTGCAGGTTCCAGTAACCTTGGTTGGGTCCCGTTACCCCGTATACGCCTCCAAGGCTGCAGGGCAGATTGGCGCTGCCGATGTCGTTCCCGTTGGCGTTGGTCCACTCCACCGCGAACCCGGTAATGTTGTTGACGTTGTTGTTGATCAACTGACCCCACATCGTTGCCTGGCCGCCGGGATTAATGATGCCCATGGAGTAGTCGAGTTCGACTGCCGTGGTATAGGCATGGTTGTTGTAATTCCCGGCAACGACGTGGTCCTGCCACCCGAAGAGGGAAAAGGCGGTATTGCCCGCACTGGCGCTGCTGCCCATGAGGGCGCCCGTGACCGTGCTGTCGGGATCAAACCACCAGTGAAAATCGGAGGCGATCTGGCCGGTGTTGTTGGTGTAGGTCTGATTGAGATTGAGGGTCACAGCCGACGCCACGCTGGCCAGCCAAAGACACACAGCCGACCCCATCAAAACGTACTTGAACATGACACGCTCCTTTCGGCCAGGCGAGCGGGGCCGGTGTAGGTGTGACGCAGTGCCGCGGCCCTGGCCCATTGAAATAAGCCCCCTCGTCGTTCCAGCCGTCGGCTCGGCCAAGTGGTCTCCAGAGATGCGTGTGTTGCGGCGACCGGCAATACTTTGCAGCGGTCCGACTGAACCGCCTCCGCACCGGTTTCTCGCGGGCAGGACTCTCACCCTCTCACGAGACGTCGCCTCACGACCGCCTCAGCTCCCACCCCCCTCGCCAAATACGGTCTGAAACAACCAAAAAACGTCTAATGTGTTTCTATTAACGCGCGGCGATGGATCGCGTCAATCGGCTTTTGAGCTGTCAGCTATTCAGCCGACGCCGCTCGGATGGGCAATTTGCGCTTAACCGCAATATTTCATCTGCCCCCGGACCTGCTCTGAGTAGACCGTCAACCCATTAGTTGGTAAACAAGCCCGTTGGAAAAGAATGGCATCCGACTCCGACAAACCCGGCGTAATCGCGCCGCCGCCGATTCTTTTTGGCGTCTTCTTCGGCGTTGCGGTCATCCTACACTGGATGCACCCTCTTCCGATCCCGCTTTCCCCTCGGGCGGCGTTTTGGCCCTGCGTCGTGCTCTTGAATCTGAGCTGGCCGCTGGTTCTTTGGGCCACCGGCTATATGTGGAGCGCGGGAACCCACATCAATCCCCTTCGTCCCGCGACGGCCCTGGTCACCTCCGGCCCGTACCGTTTCTCGCGCAATCCCCTCAGCGTCTCCCTCCTGCTGCTCTATCTCGGCCTGGCGTTCCAGATCAACAGCTCCTGGCCGCTGATCTTGTTTCTGCCGCTTCTGATCGTGAACCACTATGGAGTCGTTTTGCGCGAAGAACGCTATCTGGAAGCAAAGTTTGGCGACCCCTACCGGAACTACCGTGCCGCCGTGCGCCGGTGGATTTGAAGCGTAGAACCTCAAACAAAAGAACTGACACAGAGAACACAGAGAGCACAGAGAAGTATTTTTGATCAGAAAACGCATTCTCTGTGTGCTCTGTGATCTCTGTGTCCTCTGTGGTGCATTTTGTTTGACGTTCCAAACGCCATCGCTAACGTCGTCCGGCTATTGATGCGGATTCACCTCATAAGCCGCGCCGGCGATCGTCGGAAAGAGAAGTGAATCGCCGTCCGTCTTGGCATCGACGCCCCGGCCGTCGCGGGTGATTCTCGCGCCGCCCGCGCCGCGCAGGCGGCAGGGCTGGCCGCTCGTCGAGCGAATGACGGCGCTTTGCAGTTGGCCGCCGCTCCACGCCAGGTCCACTTCAAATCCCCCGCGGGCGCGCAAGCCGGTGACCCGGCCGGCCGGCCATTCGCTCGGCAGCGCCGGCAGAAGATGAACGTCGCCATCCTGGCTCTGCAACAGCATCTCCGCCACCGCCGCCGTGATGCCGAAATTGCCGTCGATCTGCATGGGCGGGTGGAGGCCGAACAAATTGGGGCAACTGTTTCGGTCGGCGAAGAGTTGCAGGAACTGGCCATGCGCCCGCTCGGCGTCGCCGAGCCTTGCCCACAGCGCCGTTCGCCAGGCGAACGACCATTCCCGCACGTCGCCGGTGTCACCGCGGGCGAGGAGCGACGTTCTCGCCGCCGCCGCAAGCTTCGGCGTCCGCTCCGGGCTGATCTGTCGGCCGGGATAGACGCCGAACAAATGAGACGTGTGACGATGGTGGTCGTTGGGAGTGTCCAATTCCTTTTCCTTCGGGTCGTGTTTTTCGCTCATCCATTCCAATAGCTGGCCCCAGCTTCCGACGCCGGGGATCGCCAGCTTGTCGCGCAGGTCCGCGATCCTGCCGCGGAAGCTGCTGTCGATGTTCAGCGCATCGCAGGCCTGGACGTAATTGTTGAACAGGTCCCAGACGATTTCCTGGGCATAACTCACCCCGTCCTCGGTGGGCCCATGCTCGGGCGACCAGGCATCCGGCACCACCAATCGGCCATCGGGCAGACTTTTCAGATGGTCCTGCCAAAACTCGCAGGTCTCTTTCATCACCGGATATGCCACGGCGCGGAGATAGTCCTTGTCCATGCCGAAGGCGTAATGTTCCCACAGATGTTGGCAGTACCAGGCGTTGGCGGTCTTGTCCCATTTCCAGCCCATGCCGCCCATGATGTTGTGCGAGGTGCGGATGGCGAATCCCCGGCCGGTCTTCCGGCCGGAGGGGGTGTCGAAATCCGGCGATTGCCCGGTCGCGCGCCGCCACGGTTCGAGTTGGCTGACAATCAAGTCGAACAGGGGCGTGTGGCATTCGGCCAGATTCGCAACCTCGGCCGGCCAGTAATTCATCTCGATATTGATGTTGGAGTGGTAGTCTCCATGCCACGGCGGCGAATTGCTGTCGTTCCAAAGTCCCTGGAGGTTTGCCGGCACGCCGCCCGGCCGGGAACAGGAAATCATCAGATACCGCCCCAATTGAAACATCAGCGCTTCCAGTTCGGGATCGGTGGATTTGCTCGCGCCGATTTTGCGGAGATTCGTCGGGACGGCGCTCTGATCCGGCGTCGATTGGCCGAGATCGAGCGATACCCGATCGAACAGCGCGCGGAAATCGGCCACGTGCTCGGAGCGCAATTCCTCGAACGATTTCGCCGCCGCCGCGTTCACCTGCCCGATCACGCGCTCGTGCGGGTCCGCGCCGCGGTAATGCGAGGAATAATCCATCGCATAATCGGTGCCGGCCCCGACAATCAACGTCATGCTGTCGCACCCGGAAAACCGCAGTGTGCCGCCGCCCGTCCGCAGCGTTCCGCCGTGGTGAAGCGCGACCAGTTGCGTCTCATATTTCAGTCCGTTGTCCAGGGCCCCGGCCGCGCTGAGCCGGTCCTCCGCCGATGCGGTCTTGGCGCGATGGGAATCCCGCAGTTCGATCTGGCCGGTGTAGCTTCCCGGCCGGCTCGCGGTCAGGCGGACCACGAGCACCTGGGCGGGATGGCTGGCGAAAACTTCACGTTGATAGCTCACGCCGCCGGCGTCGTAGCTGACGTGAGCCAACGCCTGGCCGATATCCAGATCGCGCCGATAATTTTCCGCCGCATCGTGTCCGGGCAGAACGATTCGCAACTCGCCCAGGAACTGATAAGCCCCCATCTGGTCGTAATCGCCGGCAGGGTTTTCATCGCCCGTCCATAGGCTGTCCTCATCGAGCACGATGCGTTCCGTGCCCGTCGTGCCGAAGATCATCGCCCCAAGTCTGCCGTTGCCGACCGGCAACGCCTGGTCCATGCAGACCTTCGCCGGCTGCCGATACCAAAGCGTCAGCGGGCTGGTGTCCTGTGTCGATGGCGATTGCGCGTTTGCCATGGAAATCCAAGCAAGGGAAATATAAACCGCCAGCCCCGCCAACGCATTGCGCGATTTCATCATGCTTGCCTCATGACTTGGCCCGCAGTCGAAGTATCGCATTTTGCGGGGGATCGGCCAGGGCGCCCTGAATCGGCTGCGCAAATCGCTTGCAGCCGGCGATTGTTTCCATCCCCTTTGCCCAGCCGATGCGCATTGTCTATAGGACTGGCAACGGAAAAATTCATCGAAACCCCGACGCCGGACGCGGTTTTCCGACATTCCCTGTTGGCTGGCATCGGGGTTGCACAGGATTCTTATCACAGGTTGGTCCCGCCGCTCGGCGTAGCTGCCGCCGGGGCCAAAAACCATGAAGGACGCCATACCGCAACCCGGCCCCCTGATGGAATTCGCCGAAGAGGCGCGCAAGCCGGGTTCCTGTTTTTCCGATGGCCCGATGCTCCCGGAGATGGTGGTGATTCCACCCGGCAAGCTCTGGATGGGCGCCCACGACGATGGCGGCAAACCCGCCAATGTCGCGGAAAAGTCCCGGCTTTGGGTGCACATCGCCAAACCCCTGGCGGTCTCGCGATACCCCATCACCTTCGAGCAATGGGATGCCTATGCCGACGGTGATCCGGAGGTCCATCGTCCGGACGACTGCGGCTTGGGCCGCGGCCGGCGGCCGGTTGTCAACGTGAGCTGGGAAGATGCCGAGCATTACGTGACCCGGCTTTCCATCGCCGCCGGCCGGCCCTATCGGCTCCTCAGCGAAGCCGAATGGGAATACTGCTGCCGCGCCGGAACCGGCGGAGTCTCTTCCACCGGCAGCCGGGCGCTACCCGTCGGATCGTTCCAGCCCAACGCATTCGGATTGTTCGATATGGACGGCAACGTCCGCGAGCTGGTCGCCGACGCCTGGCACGACACCTATTTCGGCGCGCCCACCGACGGCTCGGCGTGGGAACAAAACGAGGCGACCATGTGGCGCGTCGTCCGCGGCGGCGGGGGGGATGCGCCGCCCCGAATTCTCCGCTGTCTCTTCCGGGATCGCGTCCACCATATCAAACGCATGAACAACATGGGCTTCCGCGTGGCCTGCGGACTCGACTGACAACCAGCACCGGTACCACTTCTTGTTCATCCCCGGCCCGGCTCCGAACGCTTCTGCCAAAGCGCCCACGCCATCATCGTGCCATACGCCACCCCAAGCCCCGTCCAGATTCCCCACGGCAATCGCGGCGCATCGCTGGTGTCGTGCGGATCGAGGTATCCGGTCTCGAGCCGCAGCGTGTATTCCTTCGACCAATTCAATTGCGCCTCCCCGGCATACATCAGGCTCCCGGCCGTGATCAGCGCCCAGAAGATCGTCGCCACCATGATGAGTTCCGCGTACCGATGCCTCCGTGCCCACGCCGTGAAGATCAACGCGAACGCCAGTATGGATGTCGCCGCGACGATGCATACGCCGCCGAGAATTATCACCAGATTCATTGCGCTCGGATCGCCCGATTCCGCATACGCCAGCAGGCAACTCATGCCGTTAGTCTACCTTGCCCGAACTCTGGTAGCGCGTCTGTTCCCGCGGCCCAAAGCAGGGTATGTTCGTTCCAACAGGAACCGGTGACGCCGCCCAAACGGGAAACCCCTGCTAGAATAATATATGCAGATTATGAGAAAACGATTGCGTGCTGGGATTGTCGGATATGGCCGGATGGGCCGGGGCTTCGTCGCCGCCATGCAGCAGAGCGAGTTCTGGGACGTGGCGGCGATCTGCGACACTTCGGAAAGTTCGCGGGAACTGGCGGCCAAGTCGGCGCCGGGCGCGAAAATTCTGTCGCAGTCCGACGCCATTTTCTCGGACAAATCCATCGACGTGGTGGGACTTTTCACGCTGGCCGATGCCCGGCCGGGGCAAATCCGCCAGGCATTGCACGCGAAAAAGCACGTCATTGCGGAGAAGCCGCTGGCGGCCGACGTCGCCACCGAATGGCAACTGGTCAAGGAAATCGAGGCGAGCGATCAGCTCGTATCCGTCAATTTGTTCAACCGCAATGCGTGGTATCACAAGGACATGCTGGCGTTCATCGCCGAGGGAGAAATCGGCGACCTGGCGATCCTCCGCATTTGCCACATGACGCCCGGCCACATGCCCACCGAGGGCCACGAGCCGGAGGGCCCGCCGTTTCACGATTGCGGAATGCATTACGTCGACGTCGCCCGCTGGTACGCACACAGCGAATTCGAAAAATGGCACGCCCAGGGAATCCGCATGTGGGACCACAACGACCCCTGGTGGGTGCAGGTCCACGGCAACTTCGCCAACGGCGTCGTCTTCGATATCACCCAGGGTTTCGTCTATGGCCAACTGGCCAAGCAGAAGACGCACAACTGCTACGTCGAAGCCATCGGCACGAAAGGGATATGCCGGATGCGGCACAACTTCATCGACGCCACGATTGAAATGCATGGAATCCACGCGACGGTCAACAAGACCGGACTCTTCAACGACAAAAAGCTGGATGTGATGGTGGACATTTTTGCCCGATCGGTAGAGGCGGGAAAAAACCTGGGCATGCCGCTGGCGCGCGACAGCGTGATTGCCTCGGAGGTGTCTTGGGCGATGCTGCGTGACGCCATCGCCAACGGCTTGCCGGCGAAAGGCGCCAAGCGGGACATGCAGCAGATTCTGCAACATCGCCGGACGTTGAGATCGGGATATGGCCTGCCCTCGCAGCCGCAGGGATGCCCCGAAGAGCCGATTCCCGCCGGCCAGCCGCCGATGGCCTGCGGCGAAGAATTGTGCGGGCTTCAGGAGATCGCCCAGCGCGCCGCGGAGCGCGAATCGGCCGAGCGCCAGCGGCATTAGTCCAGCGTCCGGCGCAAGTTATAACAACCTCGGCAGGCAGGACTCGAACCTGCAACCAGCCGGTTAACAGGCTCGATTTGGGACACGCCGGAAAGCCTGAAAATCCAGTAATTTTCGATCATTTTAGCCATGTAAGACCCCTAGGCAATCGTAATCAAACAACCGCATTTCTATTCAAAAAACGTCAGTATTCCCACCCGATTTCCGTAAATACTGAGGAACTCCGTGAAGCCTCGCATTGGGGTTGATGTTGACCAAGTGACGGTTGCGGACATGCACGTCGGTAATCACGTTATTGAAGCATATCACTGATGGACAGCGTGTCTGAGCGAGAATGCGCGGCTTCAACCGCTAAATTGCCGCCCTTTTTGCGCAAAGATACATGAACGGCTGGAACCGCTTTCAGCCATGGCCAATTCGTCCATGTTCGCGTCGCACTTTCACCGCCCCAATCGGGCAAAGGAGATTCTGCGTGCCCTTATCTATCAATGTGGGCCTCAGCCGGAAGGCCTCGAAGGATTATCAGTCCACCGGCGTATCCATCAACGTCACCGCGGAACTGGATCAGGCGCTGCTGGCTAGGCCCGACGAGCTTCAGCGCCAGATCGGCGATTTGTACTGCCACGCCCAGAACGCCTTGGACCGCCAGGCGGATGCCTTGGGTGATCCACAGCCCCGTCGCAACGGCCAGAACGATCGAGGCCGGGATCGGCGGAGTGGCTATGACCGTCACAACGGCCACAACGGCCACGAGGACCGCCGTGATGCCGCCATGACGGCCAGCCAGCGACGGGCCATCCTGGCCATCGTCAAACGGTGGGACCTCAATCTCGACGCCGAATGCCGGGATTACATCGGCGAGGAGTTCGAGCGACTGTCAATCCGCCAGGCATCGGAATTGATCGATCACCTGAAAAACCAGCAGCCTGCCAACGCTGGCCGCCGATAGTCTCGCCCGCCGCGTCGATTCTCATCCGGGAAATCTAAAAGAAAGGAGTTTTGGCCATGAGCATCATCACGGCGCCGATTGTGCCTGCGCGCACGGTTCCCGAAGGGCCGCCCAGCCGCCTAGCGCAGCAAATCACGGGAAGGACGTATCTCTCCCACTCCCAGCTTTCGACGATGCGATCCTGTCCACGGAAGTTCGCGTTCTTGTACGTCGAAAAGGCCTCCGCGGATTTCATCCCGTCCAGCCTGATTTTCGGCGGTGCGATTCACTCGGCCCTGGAATTGTACTTCCGAAGCCGGCTCGAAGGGCTGGAGGTGAGCAATGGGGCTTTGCTGTCGGCCTCCCTCTGTTTGCCGCCAATGGGATGGCGATCGATTCATTCAACCATATTTTTGTAAGCAACTACCAGGATCAGTCGACCGGCACGAACGTCGAAGAAGTTGATCCCGTCACCGGCGCCCGGACCCTTGTTTGGTCGGGCTATTCACAGTTCGGGGCCCAGGGAATATTTGCTGATCGGTTTCGCCCGAACAATATTCTCATTGCCTTTGAGCCCGATAGTCCTCAAAGCGGAGAGTCGGCGATTCTCGAGGTGAACAACCGCCTCCTCGGGACTGCCGGGATGTTTTTCTTTCATGGCAATCTATGGCAGAGCGGGTGCATCAACCTTCGGCGCTTGAGGCCGCGGATGTGATGAACCGTCCAGAGCGATTTCCAGCGAACGTGCGGTGCGTTCGCCAGGAAATTTCACGGTCAACGTGTTGGAATCCGCTGCCCACGACCAACCCGCGG
>JBEKXM010000030.1:0-15377 GCA_049512115.1 Tepidisphaeraceae bacterium
CGGTTAGCCAGTCCCGCATTGGTTCCGGTGGCTCTGCCGCCGAGTCCCCCGCCGCCGCCAGCGCCCCCGAAACCTCCACCGCCACCCCCGAAACCGCCGCCGCCTCCGAGACCGCCGCCTCCGAAACCGCCGCCACCCAGGCCGCCGCCTCCAAAGCCGCCGGAGCCGGAAATGCGGTTTCCCGTTCCGCTGGCGAACTGCGAGCGGTTGGCCGTGGTACTGCTGGCGGTGCTGCCGCTGAACAGGCCGTTGAGCGTTGATGCCATGTCAACCGCCTGACCATTTTTCACGCGGTAGATGAAGAAGTCTTGCGCCGACGCGGGATTGGCATCGAGTTGGCTGAGGACGCCGTCGATGATCGCCAGGGTGTCGGGTGGTCCGGAAACGACGACCGTATTGGTTCGTGAATCGGCCGAGGCCTGAACGTGGCCGGTGTTGCCGGTGTCTTGCTGTGCTGCGGCCCCTGCGCCGCCGCCCGGCCCGCCTCCGCCTGGGCCACCGCCACCGCCTCCAAAGCGGCCTCCGCCAAATCCCCCGCCTCCCGGCCCGCCACCGCCTGGCCCACCGCCGCCGCCGAATCGGAAGAACGGCAGATTGCCGAACGGCCCATTCTGCGCCGCGTTGGTTGTCTGCGGATTGAAGATGTTCATGATCAGCGTGGCCGCCGCGGTGGCGTCGGCATACTTCAACTGCTTCACGCGGATGTCATTGGCCGCCGATTCGTGCTTGTCCAGGCCCGAGACGATCTCCACCACCCGCCGCACGTTCGCCGAGGTATCCGTGATCATCAGCGAGTTGCTCGCCGCGTTGGCGGTCAGGTCCGCATTGGTATTGACCAGCGGCTGAAGATCCGTCTTCAACTTCACCGCATCCAGGATGCGCACGGGAATGATCTGCGTGATCAATTGGTCCGTTTCCTCGATCTTCGTCGGATCGTTACCGGATAGGACGGGAATGTTCGCGTGTTTGGCGTCGGCCAACGCTTCGATCTTCAGCACCTTGCCCATTTGAATCGCCGTGAGGTCTTCGTGTTGTAGGACCGTGTTGAGGTACTTGACGGCTTCTTCGGGAGTGATCGGGTCGCGATTGATGATGGTGACCTGGCCCGTGGGGATGGCCTGCTCGATGACGAAGAATCCGGCGTTTTGCGAGAGGTAATCGATGACGGCGCCGACGGAAGCGTTCTTGAAGTTAAACATGATCAGCTTCGCGGTCGGTTGCGTGGTAGGGGAGCTGACCAGTTGGCCGCTGGAAGCGGCGACGCCCGCGGACGGCTCCGTGCTTGGAACGTCGGAAGTCGAGGGCGCCACCTGCGCCGCCGACCAGGTTGGAGAAACCGCCCCGACGGCCATCGACGTCAGGAGAAATGCCATGGTGCGCAATTGTAATTTCATGTTCGCCCTTTCATTTCCGTATGTCCGATATCAGCGTCCCGTTTCCGCCGCCCGCCGGCGGCGGAGATAATCCTCCATCGATTCGTTGGGGCCACGCGGCCCGGTTCGTTGCGGCTGGGTGGATGCCTGCGTGGTCGCGCCCGCGTTGGCAACGCCCCACACGTCCCCGCCGGCCAAGTTGTAGCCGACGTAGACGCGAACGATTTTTCCGTTCGCATCCTGATAATCCAAGGAATCCAGCGTGATGTTGACCACTTTTCCCGCGGCAATGGCGTCGCCCACTTTCACGCGGGTTACCGTGCTCGCCTGCTGGTCCTCCAGGAAGCCGAGCTTGCCGTTGTCCGCCACAGAAACGCCCGTGAGGACCAGTTGGGTCGCGGATGGTATGATGGGCCCGGGGGAACCGGGATTGTCCTGGCGCGGCGGCCGTTGATTGCCTTTGACGAAGATGTTGCGGGCGCCGACCTCCTCATAAATCGTCGGCAGGTTTGGCTGCGCCGGTTCGCTGCGCCGCTGATTTCGCCGGTAAGACCGGTTCGAATCATATTGCGGCGCGGCGACAGACGGGCGCGTGGCCGGCGCTGCCGCCGAAACCTCCGGACGCGTCGTCGATTCCGCCGCCATCGCGGAGCTTGCGGCCAGCACAATGAGCAGCGCCCACGTCTTCATGGCACTCCTTCCAATTCATTGAACATTTCGTTGGCGGCGGCGGCGCCCTGGCCCGTCGGCGGCATATAGAGCGCGGAAACGACCAGCTTCACGTTCAACTGATCTGTTCCTTCCCGCGTGGATTGGATCGTGATGTTGTTCAGCCGGACTGGAATGCGGGCGCTTTCGATCGACCATAGGAATCTGGCGATCTGCCGCATCGAATCCGGCCCCGACGTGTTGAAATCAAGTCTGAAGTTGATCACTTGGAACGGGCCTTTTTGAGTGGCAACGTGCTCGGAATTGATGGATTCCAGATTGATGTTGGCCACGCGGGCCCAGGTCTGGATCATCTGCTGTGTGCGGCTTTGCGCGGTGGAATCGTCCGCCTGAAGGCCGTTGGAGAGCATCGCGTTCCATTCCGCTTGCTTGCTCTTTTGCAGCCGGAGGAGGTTCTGATCGTCGCCCAGCGTCTTGGTCGCGGTCCGCATGTCGTCCTGAAGCGCCGCCGCCCGGTCGAAGTAGGGACCGACGATCAGGCCGTTGATCGCCAACAGCGCCACCGCGGCGATCGCCCCGATCCCAATGTACTTTTCACGTTTCGATAAAACCACGATCACTCCAATTCCATGCCGATCATTTGGCCTGTTCCGCCGCCGGCTTCGGCGGCTCGTAACTGAACGTGATGGAAAACAGGAATTCCTGGGTGCGCGGGACCTTGGTTTCGGGACCGATCTTGATGTCCTTGAACACCGACGGATTGCGGCCCATCCGATCCCTCAGCGCGGTCACGCTTTCGAGGTTGGGCGTGTGGCCCTGAAGCGTGGCGAACAGGGTTCGCTCGCCAGCCGTTCCCGCCGCCGGCGCGCCCGGCTGATTGTTACCGGCGTTCAGCGGCGGCGTTTCGGCCTTGATTTCCAAATTCGTCGCGTATGTCTGGCCATCCTCGGGAATGAACGCATCCAGATCGCGCATGCACGCCAGATAGCGCGGATCGCCCCCGTGCCAGTATTGAGCCAGCGATTCTTTGCTGACGAAATCGCGCGCTGCATCCACATCCTTCTGCTGGTTGCTGATTTTCGATTGCAGGGCGTTCACCTTTTGCTCGGTGTTATTCAGGTCGGTGTAGGCATAGATGCCAAAGGCGATGAAAAGGACGACCGCGGCCCCGGCGAGATATCCCCATCGGGGAATGCGGTGCTTCCTCGGCGGAGCGAGGCGCGAATGAAGGAAGTCGATCCCCGGCCTGCTCTCGTCCATGGCGGACAGCGCCAAGGCGACCGCCGCCGCGAATTTATTCCCCTGCCCGTTGATTCCCGCGCCCGAAGCTTCGACGCCAAGCGTCTGAAGCTCGCCGCTTTGCACGTTCACGCCGAGTTGCTCGCCGAGGCTCGCCGCATCCACGCCCGCCCCGTCCCACAGGATCATCTCGCGCCGGCCGTCGGCGCCGCCCAGCGTGGAAAAGGCTCTGCGCAATTCGCTGACGAACGGCGGCTGCGGTAACGCCGGCCGCAGGCTGCGCATCGCCGCCGCCGTCGATTGACGTTGCCAGGACAATTCCGATCCCGCCGCACCCGCGGCCAAAACTAAAACGTCCCGCTTCAGCGAAGCCCCGGTAATCGTTCCCAGCGCCAGCGCCGAGGGCATGATCGCCAGCGGCTGAAGGCGGGCGCCGTCGCAAAGCGATTCGATGCAATCGACGTATTTCCTGGGCGTCGCCGCCAGAAGCACGGTTCGCGACGCGCTGCCCGCGGCCGCATCGCCGGCAAAGTCGTACACCAGGTCTTTCAATTCGGTGGAGAATTCCGCCTCGGCGTCCAGCCGCAGCAGTTGTGCGACCGTCGCATCATCCGCCGGGGGAACGTCCTTGGGTTTGACCACCAGCCATTTCAGCGGGATTCCGATGACCGCCGATCGCGTGGAAAAATGATTGTCCTTGAGGAAATGGGCCAGGGCCTTGGCCAGTTCCGCGGGTTGGGAGATGGAAATCCCCTCGGGATAGAGCAGTTCCGCCAGGCGCTTGACCTGCGGCCGACCCTCGGCCGCGACGACTTCCGCGGCCATCAGCGACCGCTCGCCCATCGCCAGTCCCAACACCTTCTTTTGATGCAATGGCTTCAAGTTTCGCTTCCTTAACCGGGCCGAGGACGGCCCGGCTCATTTTAGTGACTCTGTCCCATCGCGCCTGGAGACGTCAGCGCCGTGCCCAGCCAACCCGGCTGAAGTTGCCCGCCGCGCGAGGCCAAATCCTGAAACTGTTTCTGCGATATCGGCAACGGCCAGCCGTAGGCCGTCAAATCCTTCCGATAAATGATCACCGCCGGCGGGGTCGCCGTTCCAAGCGAGACGGCCAGAGGATTGAACCGGCTGACATCGACGACGATGCGGACGCGTTTGAACGCGCGTCCGTCGGCGCTGACGGCGACGATGTCGCCCGAGTATCGGTACGATGCCCCGGTCAGGTAGGCGGTCGCGCCACCCGCCCCGGGTCCGGCGGCCTGAATTGCCCAGATATAACCGGTGTTGCCTTGCGTCAGTCCGCTGCTGCCGGCTTCGTACGCCGTCTCGCGCGCTTCGACAATGGATTCGGCCTGCGCCTGGGATAATCCCAACGCCTCCAGCACCAGCGGCGAGGCGGTGAAAGCGTTGATCACCCGATTGGCGGCCGGCCCGGTCGGCGCGTTGGTCCCGTTGCCGGGCGGGACCGAATACGCCGTCAGATAGTTGAACAACCCGACGTTGCCGGCCATGTTTCCGTTCAGCATCCCCCCCGCCGACTGGCCGGTGTTCTGCGTGTATTCCAGCAGGAGCGTGTTTCGGCTCGGATCGTTGCCCCACAAGAGCTGCGGCATGACGTTCTGCTGCAAGTCCGCCGGCTGACCCACCAGCAGCAATTCTTCCAGCGTTTCAAATCCAGAGCCCTTGAGCTGATAGGGCTCCGGCAGACTGGAATAGTCCTGGCTGGTGGCGCCATTGGCATTGGACCCGTTGTGCGCCCAATTGCTGATCGAATAAGGAATGTCATCGGGGAGATTCAGGTTCAACGACTCGCATAGGGTCGGCAAATCGTTGTTCATCAGCGTCGTATTGTTGATGTTCAGCTTGGACGATTCGTCCACGATGCCACTGACCGGACCCTGCACGTCGCTCAGATCGGCCGGAAGAATCCAGAAATATCCCGTCCTTTCCACCGACCCGACCGGGATGGTATCGCTCTGGACTTGGGTGGTGAGCGTATAGGCGTCGGACGTGTATTCGTCGATCTGGGCGAGCATCCATTGCTCCGCGCCCAGTTCCACGGCATCGGCCTGGGCCTGGGAACGAAGATTCGCCGACGCCAGCGCTTCGGTGCGCATCGCCTGCGCGAATACCAATGCCAAGCCCGTCAGGATCACGATGATCCCCAATGCCATGACGAAGATGACTCCACGCCGACGATTCATAGTCCCGAAACTCCCGCGTTCACCTGGGGATCCAGGTCGGCCGTCGAACAGGGCAGGAAAACCTCCCGCGTGAATGAGATCGTCTGGACCTTCCCGTTTGACTGCGGCGCTTCTTCCAGTTCCAGAGTCACCCTGACCGCCGCGGGAATCGTGTTGTCTTCCTGCGTGGCGTCCCATGAACCGGCAGTGCTGGTTTGCGGAGTAAAATTGGTTCCATCGAAGGAATATTCCAATTTGAAGCTCGACACCCCGGTGCAGACGACCTCCTCATCGGTCGATGCGGTCTGGCCGGATAACGGCAACAGATTCCGCGTCACCCGGCGCACCAGAACGTGATCCGGCCGGCCCAGGGGCTGAACGACCTTGTATTCCACGCACTTAACTTCGCCGTTGGCATAGACGTGGACGGGACTGTCCGACGTGGTGAAGAAGATCACGTCGTCGGCCTCGTGGCCGCGGTTGTCCTGCTCGGGCGTTCCCAGAAAAGCGGTTTGCTCGTTATTGGTCGCCGCCGTCGCCGCTCCCACCAAAACACTGGGCGTCGGAGCTGTCTGCGGCTGCATCGCGCTTTGCAGGTCGTCACAGAAATATTCCAATGCGATGGACGACTGGTCCCCCGGCGTCACCGCGGCCTCCGCTTTGCGCGTCGTGTTATAGGCCATCCAGAGAGTCGAGGACATTGAAACGGCGATGATCCCCACGATGAACAGCGCTACCACCAACTCGATCAGCGTAAAGCCCCTCATTCCCCTCCGCCTGCACCCAGGGGGAGGGCCAGGGTGGGGGTTCCTCGTTGAGGCCACAAAACGCGGCCACAGCCCGCCCTGGCTACGCATCGAACGAACATCGGCATCGCGGCGCGTCATTGCTGCACTTGTTCCCGGTTATATGCCAGACTGGTGAGCATCATCGACTCCGAATGGCTGCCATTGGCCCAACTGACGGTCAGATCGATTTCCTGAATCCCCACGGTGGTGGTGTCCTGGTTCCACGGCTGGACGGTGGCCTTCCAATGGTATTGAAACCCCTCCTGCGCGGCATCGGCGGCGAGAACGGGGTTTTGCCCCAATGAGACCGCCAGGATCAGCGAGGCCATTTGCGACTTGGCCAGCGAAGCGGCGTCGTTGCGATGCCGGGCCGCGTTGCCCGCCAGCGCCGCCGCCGTGATCGCGTGCATGATCGCCGGAATCACGATCCCAATCAGCAGAAGCGTCACCAGCACTTCGATGAGCGTGAAGCCATGGCGGATTGCCGATTGCCAATTGCCAATTGCCAATTGCCTCATCGCCCAGCCTCCTGGATATGGAACCTGTCCGCGGGGAGATCGCAGACCACCTGCACTTTGTGGCCCGAGTTGTCCGTCAACAGGATGGTCGCCGGGTCCGTCCGTCCGGTCGGCTGAATCTGGACAGATGCGGCGCTTTGTGGAAAGACCCAGATTGACCCGGCCCCTACCGTCGTGCCGTCGAGCAACTGATTGGGCTGCGGATGGACTTGTGCCTGGAGACCACCGGGCCAGGGAAGCAGCATGATCGGTTGCGGCGTATCCGCGTTCTCGACCACCTGCATCCTGATTCCCGTGGGAACGGAGATCGTCAGCGGCGCCCCGGACTCGAGAAGCGGCTTGCCCTTGTCTCCGGGGGAGTCGAGGGTGACATAAACCTTCCCCGATCCGAAATTCAGATAACAGACGCGTGCCTCGCTGATCGCCTGGGCGCGGGCGTACTGGGAAAGTCCGACGATCTGCCGGCCGAAATTGTCCACGGCCCGCCCGGCCGTGAATCGACCCAGCGACGGCGCCAGGATGCCGGCCATGATCGTGACGATCAGCATCACCAGGATCAGCTCTATCAGCGTGAACGCGGATTGTCGGTTGCGATTGCACATTTCAAGTTAGTCGGCTGAGATAGCGCCAGCCGATCCTTCCTGTCCGTCCGGGCCACCTGACAAAAGGTCAAAATCCATTCCATTGTTGCCTGGGCAACGATAGATGTAGGGACGTCCCCATGGGTCCATCGGAAGCGTGTTTTTGTCCAACGTCTTTTGCCAACTGGGCCGATTGCCGGGATTGGTGATCAGGGCCTGCAACCCTTCCGAAGTGGTGGGAAAGCTCCCGTTATCAATGTTAAAAGCCGTCAGCGCCTGCTTCAGAGTGGAAAGGTCGGCCTTTGCCGCGGTGGTCTTGGCCTGGCCGACGCGGTTGACGACGCGCGGCACCAGAATCGTCGCCAGGATGGCGATGATCACCATGACCAGCAGCAGTTCGATCAGCGTGAATCCCCGCCGGACCCGCGATCGGTTTTTTAATTTCAACGCATTCATTCGATTGCTCCTTTGCAAATCAATGCACGATCTCGCCGAGATTGAAGACCGGCAACAACATGCTGACGACGATCGTGCCGATGAGTCCGGCCATCACGAACAGCATGGCCGGCTCGGCAACGGAGACCAGCAGCCGAAGCTGACGGTCCAGGTCCTGCTCGTAAGATGACGCAAGACGAAGAAGCTCCTTGTCCAGCCGGGCCGTTTCCTCGGCAACGGCGATCATTTCGACCACGGACGGCGGAAAGAGCTTGGGGCTGTTGGCCAGGCTCTTGGAAAGCGGCTCGCCGCGCTGAACCTGCTCGATGGCGCGGGAAACAGTGTCGGCGAGGGTTTGATTCCCGATGGCTTCGCGGGCCACGCGCAGCGCGGCCACCAGCGGCACCCCCGCGCCCACCAACGTTCCCAGCATCCGGGCAAACCGCACCAGCGCGAATTGTGCGACCACCGGTCCGAGCACGGGCGTGGCCAGCACGGCCACTTCGATCCGCCGCCGGCCGCCCGGCGTCGCCGCGGCACGCTTCCATGCGAATATCGCGACCACCAACACCGCCAATACGATCAGGATATACCGCTTCAGCACGTTGCTGCACGCGATAACGATTTGCGTGATCACCGGCAAATCCGCGCCGAAGCTGGCGAAAATCCCGCTGAATTGCGGAATGAAAAACGCCATCAGGAAAGTCACCACTCCCGTCGCCAGGATGGCCAGGATAATCGGATAGACCATGGCGGCTTTCACCTTGCCCTTGAGGTCCTGCTCGCGGGCGCGGAAGTCGGCGATCTGTCCGAGCACCACGTCCAGAAATCCCCCCGCTTCGCCGGCGCGAACCATCGCGACGTACACCGTCGAGAAACTTCCCGGCCATTTGGCCAAAGCGTCGCCGAGCGACGTCCCCCCCACCACGTCGTCGTGAATGTCGTTCCAAAGCTGCTTGGCGGCCGGCTGGGACGCCTCGCGGCGAAGCAGCGCCAGCGACCGCGCCAACGGCACCCCGCCGGCCAGAAGATTCGCCAATTCACGCGTGAATGCTTCGATGGCCTTGGCGTGAACTTTGCGTGGCTTGCCGCCATGCGCCCCGCCATGGACCTTTTTCGCCGCCGCCGCCAGATCGCGGGCCTCTTCAATCGTCACCGGACGCAAGCCCTTGCGGGTCATCTCCGCCAGCGCAGCGCTCCGCGAATCGCTCGTCAGCGTCCCGCTGGTGCGCTGGCCGTCCTTGCTCAATGCTGTGTACGCGAAAACCGACATCAATCGTTTCCAGTCAAATCCGCTTTTTCCCGCCCGAACCGGCCTTTCAAGGAAGCCCGTTATTTTTCCGCCGCTCTGGTGGCGCCGACCGCCACGTCCTCGTCCTTCGTCACGCGAATGACTTCCTCGGCCGTGGTTCGCCCCTCGCCCACCAGCCGCCAGCCGTCGTTGCGCAGGCTGCTCATTCCCTCCCGGGTCGCCACTTTGCGAATGGCCCGCGAACTGGCCCGTTCCAGAATCAGCGCCCGGATTTCATCGTCGATCGGCATCATCTCGAAGACGCCCTGCCGGCCTCGATAGCCGGTCCCCTGGCAATTGCGGCAACCCGTGCCGCGATATAGCGTCTTGGGAATCTTCTCGCCATAATCCGCCCGCAATTTATCTGTGTCCGACTGCGGCAATTCCGTCTTGCATTTGGGGCATATCAGCCGCACCAGACGTTGGGCGGCGACCAATTCCAGGGAGGAGGCGACGAGGTACGGTTCCACGCCCATGTCCACCAGCCGCGTCGCCGCGCCGGGAGCGTCGTTCGTGTGCAGGGTGCTGAAAACCAGGTGACCGGTCAGCGATGCCTGCACGGCGATCTCCGCGGTCTCGCGGTCGCGGATTTCGCCGATCAGCACCACGTCCGGGTCGTGCCGCAGAATCGAACGAAGCCCGGAGGCGAACGTCAGCCCGGATTTGGTGTTCACCTGAATCTGGTTGATGCCGCGAAGCTGGTATTCCACCGGGTCTTCGATCGTGATGATCTTCAGGTCGGCATTGTTGATCTTCGACAGAGCCGCGTAGAGCGTCGTCGTTTTGCCCGAGCCGGTCGGGCCCGTCACCAGGATAATGCCGTGCGGCAGATCGAGGACCTGCTGCCAGACGTTGGTTTCGCGCGGCCCCATGCCCAGATGCTCCAGACCCAGCAGTGCGTCGCCCCGGTCCAGAATGCGCAGCACCACCGCCTCGCCGTGGATCATCGGAATGACGCTGACGCGCAGGTCGATTTCGCGGCCCGCCACCTTCAATCGAATCCGGCCGTCCTGCGGAAGTCGTTTTTCGGCGATGTCCAGATGGCTCAGAATTTTGATGCGCGACACGATTGCCGCGTGATACTTGCGAACCTGGGCCGGAATGTTGGCCTCCTGCAACACGCCGTCGATGCGATAGCGCACGCGAAGCTGGTGTTCGAACGGCTCGACGTGCACGTCGGTGGCGCGCAGTTCCAGGGCCTCGGCCATCACCTGATTGACGAATTTGATGATCGACGCATCGTGCGCCGCGGTGGAAAGGTCCAGGTCGTCTTCG
Organism: Tepidisphaeraceae bacterium; assembly: GCA_049512115.1. Classification (GTDB taxonomy): domain Bacteria; phylum Planctomycetota; class Phycisphaerae; order Tepidisphaerales; family Tepidisphaeraceae; genus PALSA-1353. The sequence goes on from JBEKXM010000030.1 coordinate 10,353, forward strand.
CCCTGCTCTTCCAGGACCTTGACGTCGTCGGCACTCTCCTCCAGGCCCATGGATTGGAGCGTGTCCGCCCCGACGCCGAGGTATTTCTTGATAAAGCGGTCGATCTCCGCCGAGGGAGCGATCACCGGATGAACGTCCAGGCCGGTCGCCAGGCGAAGCTCGTCCAGCCCGCCGGTGTCGAATATCCGGGAGGTGACGATGGCGACGCCGTCGCCGTTCTCGGCCAGCGGCATGAGCCGGCGGTCCAGAAGAATCCGGGCCGGAAACTTGGCCAGGAATTCCTTGGACGGCGCGTATTTGGCGCCCTCCTTTTCCAGGTCGATGAACGGAACGTCAAAGTAGGCCGCCAGCGACCGGAGGATTTTCTCCTCCGACACGCCGTTGACGGCGCGCAGGGCGTCGTCCAGTGGTTTGCCGGCCGCCGCCGCATCCGTCACCTGCTGCGCCTTCTCGGCATCCAGCAGACCTTCGGCAATCAACCTGGTCAGGACATCGTTCACGGAAAATCCTTTGCGCGGCGCCAGAGAGACCTGCCGATTTTCTCGGCAGGCCCCTCCATCGCCGCATGAAAACCCGCATCCACGTCAGTCGAGATATCCCATCAGCACCATGACCGCTTCCTGGCGCTGAGTGAGAACGGACTTGAGGTCGGCCTGTGCCACGGCCAGGTCCTGACGGGCCTTGGTCCGGGCCTGCCGAAGCGTATCAAGCTTGGCCTTGATGGCATCGGGAGCGGCGTTCTGGTCATCGAGGGTCGTTTGCAAATCCTGCAATGCGGTTTGCACGACCGAAGGCTCGGTGGTTGCGCCGAAGCCGCCGCCGAAACGCCCGCCGCCGCCTGGGCCACCGCCGCCTGGGCCGCCGCCCGGGCCCCCGCCGCCGCGGCCGCCGAACATCCCGAACGAGCGCGGGTTGGCGTCGCGCTGGTCTTGCATGACAGCTTGGATCTTCGGCTGGATCGCCGCGAATTCATCGTCGCTGGCGCCCAGGGCCTGCTTGATCCGGTCCATCATCCGCTGTTGCCTCTGGGCAGGATCAAACCTCCCACCGCCGCCGCCTCCTCCACCCCCACCGCCACCACCGCCGCCTCCACCGCCGCCTCCTCCGCCGACCTGGCCTAAAACAGGCATTGTCAGCATGCCGATTAACAGCGCCGTCAGAACAAAACCAAGCCTCTTGGGTACCGACATAAAGAATCTCCTTTCACAAACCATCGCGCGACACCGGAAACCATTTCCGATGATCAATTTTTATTGCAATCCTAAATCTCTATCGTGATGTCCTTCCCCTTCGTGGGAAGGCATGGTCGCCGAACGCTGCGTCGCCATGCCCATGGGACCGCGCCTGCGGCGCATCTGCATGTCCTTGGAAATAATGTCCCATTTGTCCTTTTGTGAAGGATCGAGCAACGCGCGGCTGCGGACGTTGGCGTCGGCAATGAGCGATTCGCGCTGCTTGTCAAAATCCTCCCGCTGCGTTCGGAAATTCTGGTTGATCTTGTCGTAGGCCGTGCGCTGGCCCGAATCCAAAAGCGCCAGGACCTGTTGGTCCCTCTGCTTTTCCAGGTCGCGGCGGCGCTCGAACAGTTTCTGCATCTGCTGGCGAGTATCGCCCCAGATCTTGTCCATTTGTTTTTGCTGTTCGGCGTTGAGCCCAAGCTGATCGAACCAGGGCCGCGGCCCACTGCCGGGGCCGCGCGGTGAGCCCGCCTCTATCCTTTGAAGCGGAGTCCACACCCACCCCAGCTCCACGCCGGCGCTGAGCGTCATCACCGCCATGACCAGAAGAAGAACGGCCTTCCTGTTCATCATGTTTCCACCAATTACGGCTAATCGTCGCCGCGACTGGAATCTTCCGCCAAATACCACGCCGCCGCCGGTGTGCTGGCTGCCCCCGAGGGTGAGTCGGACACGACATCCACCCACGGGGGCGCCGCCGGCATTGGGCTCTCAACCGTCTGATCTGCACGCGTCTTCACCATCAACCACGCGGATCCCGCAATCAACAGGCATGCGGCAATCGTGTTCAGCACCCGAACAAACCGTAAAAGCCCCTCTTCCATCGCCTGGTTCACGCGGCGATGCAGCCGATGCAGGCCGATCGGCGACAGCCGCGCCGCCGGCGCCGTCTCCACCAGCCGCGACATCGTCCGCAACCGCTCCAACTCGGCCGCACACAACGGGCACTGGCGCAAATGCCGTTCGATTTCCAACCAGCGGATTTCGTCAATCTCGCCGTCGTGGAATGCGCTCAATTGCTCGCTCGTAGGACAGTTCATGGCAGATACGCCTTCAATTTTTCCCGCAATTCGCTTCGCGCCCGATACAGCCGCGATTCCACCGTTCCACGCGGAATGCCAAGCGCCTCGGCAATCTCCTCGTACGACATCCGCTCGAATTCCCTGAGCAGCAGAACCTCACGATGCTCGGGCGACAACCGCCCGATCGCCGCCTGCACATCCAGGCCCGCCTCGGCGTTTGGGCCGGCCGCGGCGATCGAATCGCCCATCGGCTCAAACCTTCGTCGCCGCCGATCCCGCCTCCATTGACCCGCCCGCATCACCAGGATGCGCGTCAGCCAGGTTTTCACCGAGGCCCGGCCTTGGAACGACCGCAAACCCCGGAACGCGCCGATAAATGTCTCCTGAACCACGTCCTCCGCGTCAGCGGCGTTTCCAATTAGAGACACCGCAAGGCGATACAATCGCTGCGCATGGCGATCCACCAGGGCGTGAAATGCCGCCGAATCGCCGTCGCCGGCGCGTCGCAGAAGCTCGATGTCGTCCGCCTCCGGGCTGTATTGCACCACGTGCGGCGTCTCCCTCGAAGCCTCACCCGTTGCCATCCGATACGGCAAGATTCACGCATTCCACAGACATAGTTGCGGCCACGGGCGGTTTTCTTCCGTTGAAAATCCCCATTTTCTCCGATTCCGGGCCAATGGAACAGACCCTGTGACCCCCACCGTCCGATAAAACGCCCGGCATCAACCTGACAATGGCGCCGCGGCCCCAAGGGTAACGGTGCGTCAGCGTGCGCCAAAGTTGGGCCGAACATTCCAAGAGCCGGTATGCTATGAAATAAAGCCCGGCGACGTTCGTCAGACTATAGGTTGAATTGGCAGATTCCGGTTCAGGCCCGATCCCATGCACCAGCAGCCTCTGACGCCGACTATCGAGCCCGATCCGACGAAGCCCCAACCCCCCGCTCTCGCCGCCCCAGCCGAAATCAGGTCCCCCGCGACTCTCTGGCTTCTGTTGGCGTTGACGGGCCTTTCCGCAGCGCTGTGCTTCAATCGACTATCACAGCCGTCGATGCTGATCGACGAATGTTTTACCTATTGGCGGACGTGCGGGTCGCTCGGCGAGTTGCTCGACACGCTGCGCAACGACGCCTTCATGCCGCTGCACTACGAACTGTTGAATTGGATTCGACAGGGGTTTCCTTTGGGATTCGGCGCCCGGATTGTTCCACGGGGTGTTTTGCTCACTCCGTCGGTGATGAGATTTGTCCCGGCGCTCTCGGGGACGCTGATGACGCCGGTCATGTATTTCCTGGCCCGGCAAATGTTCAACCGCCGCACGGCAATCATCGCGGCGACGTTCATCGCCTGTTCGGCGTACGGGCTGTTCTTTTCTCGCTATGCCAAGATGTACGCATCGACCTGGATGCTGGGAACGTTGTCCGTGGCTTGTTTTCTGTGGTGGATTCGCACGTGGCGGCGGCTTGCGTGGTTGTGCTGGATCGCCGCCGGCATCGCCGCCGCGGGGTTTCACGTGATCACCCTGTTGCTGCTTCCGCTGGCGCCGCTTTATTTTCTTTCCATGGGTCGCTTCCGCGGCTGGCGCGTCCCGATGCTGATCGCGGGGATGGCTCTGATCGCGGTTGGGCCGGCGGTCTATTACGGGTTTTACAACCATTGGTCGCGGAACTCCGGTGGATTGCTGCCCGGCGTGGTGAGCGAACCCGCGCCCGATGCAAACTGGAGCGCCAGCGGATTGGAATGGCTCGAGCAGATCGACAACTCCTTCCAGCCCCCGTTCGAAGCGCTCAACACCTATCTGAGCGGATTCGACTGGAAAACGATCGACGATCTTGCCCATCCGGCGTTTTTTGTCCGCAAATTCAGCGGAGCAATGATCGCGCTGTTCACCACGACCTATGGTCTGTTCATCCTGGGAGCGCTGCCGTGGCCTCATCTGAGGAGGATTGGCCAGCGTGACCGCCCGGTCCAGCCCTGGTGGCGATCGCTGCTTTGGCTCCTGTTATGGCTGGTCATGCCGGTGTACGGATTTTTCTATTGCCGCTCGGTGGAGGATTTCAGTTCCCCGCTGGTTTGGCTGAATGCGGTGTTTCAATTCGTTCGGCCGGTGGCGTGGGGCGCGTTGGCGGGAATGGTTGTCGTCGCGGCGTGTCTGAGTCGGCAGCCGCGCGCCGCCAAATTTGTCGCCCTTCCGCTGCTGTTGCTTGCGGTTGCGGCAGTGGTACAGACCGCGCGCAACCGCTGCCAATGGATGGATTTTGCCAACGTGCCGGCGATTCGAATGGCCGCAATCGCCCTGGTTCCCGCGGCGATCTTCCACTATTCGGGCGGCACGCTTCGACACCGCTTCATCGAACTGCTTCGGCTGCTGGCGATTGTGGGCGTTGTCTTGACATTGTGCGGCGCCATGTTCGTCGGATGGAGTTGGATGCACGAGATATCGATGCGGAAACACCCGGAGCTGGAGTGGCAATCGGTCTGGCACATCCGTTATGTCGCGGTGGTTTGGCCGGCGGTATGGCTGGCGGCGGCCGCGCTGGTCGCCCGATTGCCCACCCCGGTGCTGCGGATCGGCGCGGTGCTGATGATCTGCTCCTACAATCTCGTCAACGGCCTGGCCCGGGAATATGCCTCGACCGAAGTTCCGCTGGATCGCGTGGTGGCGGACATTTACCGATCGCACCCGCATTCCGATACAAGAACTTATTTCGAGATGCACGAGCTTTTTGACAACACGCTGTATCGCCCGCTCGCCCTGTACAA
>JBEKXM010000031.1:0-15333 GCA_049512115.1 Tepidisphaeraceae bacterium
AAGCAGGCAAAAGCGGCTCAAGCTGGAAGCGTCGCACGGTATCCCGTCCCTGGACGAGTTGCCCGCGCCGGCACCAACTCGCCAGAGCGGCAACGACTTGGGGCGCTGGAGCAGGGCGTCCGGCAGATGGACTGGAATCCATGGCCGGCGCGCAGGCCGCCGTCTCCATCCGCCCGCCCGGTACGTCCAGTCGCTGTAGCAACACCATCCCGGCGCCAATTTGCTCCTTCAAGCTCGGCAATAGGCTGCGCAGGACCTGGGGAAGCTCCAGATGAAGTCCGATTTCCCGCCAAGCCATCAGGACAATAGACATGGTATTTCTGTGCATTATGGCAGAAAATCCATTATAAGCAACTGATATTCCGCGATATATGTTTGTATTTTTGTCATCTCCCTCCTGGAATCGCGTTTTCGGGGCCACCAACGCCGATTCGGATGACGGCGCAGCCTTTGCTTTGGATGAGAGCGGAGGAAACCTGACTTGATCACCAACATCACGATCCGCGGCGGCCTGGGCAAGGCCGGTCATTGTGAGCCGGTCCAGCACCTGGAGTTCCAGATGGGCGACATCGTCAGCATCGTCGGGCCGACCGGCTCGGGCAAAACGACGCTGATCAACGATATCGCCTTGTTCGCAGACGGACAGACCCCCAGCCGGCGCACGATTCTGCTGGATAATGAGCTTCCACCGGCCGAGTTTCGCGAGAACCCTGCGCGGAACCCGGTCGCGATCATCACGCAACACACGAATTTTCTATCCGACTTGCCGGTGCGGGAGTTCCTCTCGATTCATGCCGGCATCCGCCACACCGACCGGTCCAAGGCGCAGGACCTGTCGGGGCAGACGGTGGCGTTCGCCAACGAGCTGACCGGCGAACCGATTGCGGATACGTCGCGCATGACCGAACTGTCCGGGGGTCAGACCCGCGCCATGCTCATCGCCGACGCCGTGATCATCGGCAACGCTCCCATCATCCTGCTGGACGAGATCGAGAACGCCGGCATCCATCGCACGCGCGCGCTTCAGCTTCTACGGCAATACCGAAAGATCTTTCTGTTTGTCACACACGATCCGTATATCGCGCTCCTTTCAGATACGCGCGTGGTCATGTCGGGCGGCATGATGATGAAGGTGATGCATCTCAGCGACCAGGAACGGCAACTCTCGACCAAGGTGCGTCGCCTCGATGATGCCTTGGCCGACCTGCGCAACAGGATCCGTCTGGGCGAGCCGCTGGGTGCAAACGAACTGGAGGCATTGGTATGAAACTCGTTGTCTGTGCCGGACCCGCGACCACGGGTAAGACGTCAGTCCTGCGTCACCTGATCCGCTTGCTGCGCGCCCGCGAGCAGCACGTGGCGTTCCTCAAGCTCGACGTGCAGTACGCCGTTGAGGATGTCGAACTGCACGAGGAGTTCGGCATCGCGACCAAAAAGGTCTATTCCGGCGAACTTTGTCCGGACCATTGCAGCGTCATGGTGCTTGGCGACGCCTTGCGATGGGCGCGGGAGGCGGAAGCGGACGTGCTGCTGGTGGAAACCGCGGGCCTGTGTCTTCGCTGCTCACCCTACGTGGATGGCGGGCTGGGAATGGTGGTGCTGGAAGCCACCAGCGGCATGAACCTGCCGCGGAAGATCGGCCCCATGTTGAGCCTGGCGGATATCGCCGTCGTGACGAAGATTGACTTGGTGTCGCAGGCAGAGCGGGAGGTGTTCCGCGCCCGTATTATCGACGCCGCCCCGGCGGTTAAAGTCCGTGAGGTGGATGGCCTGCGGGGGATCGGCATAGATCCGCTGCTGCGGGCGATCGAGTCATTCCCCGACACTCCCGCACGTCTTCAGCTTCGCGGTAACCCCCCCGTCGGCACCTGCACGATCTGCGTGGGCAAGAAGGAGATTGGCTGGCAGTCGCATTTCGGAGTCGTGCGGCCGTTGGAAAACCAGGTCTTTTATAGAGGGGAGTAATGCATCGTGGGCGCACGCCGCATCTACTTTGACAACGCCGCGACCACGCCTCTGGACCCGCGTGTTCTGGAGCCTATGTGCGCTGCATTTGCGGGTCTGTTTGGCAATCCGTCCAGCCTGCACGTTGATGGGCGGCAGGCTCGCGAAGCCATCGATGTGGCCCGCGCTCGCGTCGCCGCGCTGCTGGGAGCCAAGCCGGGGGAAATCTGCTTCACCAGCGGCGGCACCGAATCAAACAACCTGGCGATCCGCGGGATCGTGGGTTCCCTTTCCACCGGCGCCTGTCATCTGATAACCACGGCGATCGAGCATCCGTCGGTACTGGAAGTGTGCCGCAGCTTTAGCCCGCTCCTTGTTCAAGTGACGCGCCTGCCGGTTGGCCAGGATGGCATCGTGGACCCCGACGACCTGCTCCAGGCGATCACGCCCGAAACACGTCTGATCTCCATCATGGCCGCAAACAACGTCATCGGAACGCTTCAGCCCATTTCCGAATGTGGCCGGATTGCCCACGAACACGGGATTTCCTTCCACGTGGATGCCACGCAAGCCGTCGGCAAGATCCCTTTGGAAATGAATCGGTTTCAGATCGACCTGCTGTCGTTCTCGGCGCACAAATTATACGGCCCCAAGGGCGTAGGCGCTTTGTTCATTCGCCAAGGCACGCCGTTCTCTCCGCTTATTCGCGGCGGGGGGCAGGAGCAAGACCGCCGCTCCGGCACCGAGAATGTTCCCGGCATCGTCGCCCTGGGCGCGGCGGCCGAACTGTGCCGGCAGGAGATGGCGGAGGAATCGGCCCGGATCGTACGGCTTCGCCAACGCCTCACCGACCGTCTCCTGGACAGCGTGCCCGAAGCGTATCTCATCGGCCACCGCTATCGTCGGCTGCCGGGTCTGGCCTGCCTCGGATTCGACGGCCTGGAAGGTCAAGCCATCCGACTCATGCTTGCCTTGGACGAGGCCGGCGTCTCCGTCTCCACGGGCAGTGCGTGCAGTTCCAATCGCGCCGCGCAGCCCTCGCATGTTCTTTCGGCCATGGGTTTCGACCCGCTACGTGCCCGCGGGTCGCTCCGCGTCTCGCTTGGCCGGTTCAGCACCGGTGAGGAGGTTGACTTGTTCGTCGATCTCCTCGCCGGCCTGGTGCGCGATCTCAGCCCAATGGCGTTCCGCAACTGAGTTTCGTCATGGTTCATTCAGGAGAATCTCTTCCATGAACTCGACTACCACAATAACGTTGCCTGGGCTGGACTGTGGTTTGTGCGGGTACCGTCATTGTTCGGAGTTGGCCGACAGCCTCGCCCAGCGGCCCGAGATGATCCGCCGCTGTGTGCATCTGAAAAAGGAGAGCGTAAGCGACGCGCCCCCGAGAAAACCCGTGCGTTTGCCGGTGCTGGAGCAGGACAACCCCGCGGGGGCGCCAGACTGGATCGATTCACTCAACCGGCCTTTTGACTTCTTTCTGGAGAAGTTCCCGGAGGAACCCGGCCCGCGCGAGATCATCCTTCCTCACAATCCACTTCTGACCCGGGAAATGGCGATCTGCCCCGGCGACGTGCTGATTGGCCGGCCCCTGGGCATGTCCTGCGGCTGTCCGATTACCCATTGTGGAATTGCCACCGAGGTCGATCGCCACACCGGCGTCATCGCTTGGTGTGTCACTGGACCGCTAAAGCCCCGCGAGAGCGGCTTCAAAGACCTGGGCTACTACGTCGCCGAGGCCTACGAAGGCCTTGTGACCGAATCCCGCGCCGAACTACGCATCGGCGCCCGTTATTTTTTCCAGCCGCGGATGTGCATGCTGCAATGGCGGCACAGCGGCTTGATCAACTATCTCAACCGTACGCCGCAAGGCTTGCAGATCCGCATCGAGGGCCTTTGGATCGGGTGAACGGCAAGGGCCTTGTCGATTTCGAGGTTAGAAGATGGTTCGAATCGTGTCGCGGGTCTTTTTCAGTTTTCCGCGCTGCGGACGCGGGCGGCGGTCATGAAGGGGCGCTCGAAAACGACGTGGAAGAGATAGGTTGCAATGGCGACGATCGATCCGCCGGCCAGGATCATGGCGATGAATTGCTGCCAGGGTCCGAAGTGAATGCGGTCCAGGGGGAGCTTGAGGGCGGCGAGGATCGGATCGTGAATGAGATAGAGGGAATACGACGCCACGCCGACGCGGACGAAAAAACGGCACGACAGCAATTTGACGAGCCAATTGGATTTGCTGGATGCTGCGAAGACGAGGAAGCAGGCTGAGGAAAGCCCCATGAGCAGGTCAAAGGCCCAGTAATCTGGCCAGAGTCCGGGCAATCCCTCGACGGTCAGGAAGCGGAGCATTCCGAAGGCGCATTCGAAGGTGACGATGGCAAAAAGGGTTTGAAGGATTGCCGCGAGCCAGCCGAAGAGTCGGACGGATGGGTCGGCGGCATGGCGTGGCGGCGCGGAAGCAGCGGCGGCGCCGAGGGCAAACAATCCGAGGAACCAGGGTGCGGCGGCGTGGCCTCTGCCGGTCAACAGATAGAGGCCCAATCCGAGGGTCAGGCCGATTCCGACGCTGCCGGCGTTGCCGAACCGCCGCCATGCCGGCAGCAGAATCAGGGGAAACAGGAAATATATCTGCCATTCGGTGGCGATGGTCCATAGGGGCGGGTCGATCTTGGAGGCCCAGTTCCAGGAGAGATTGTGGACCAGCAGAAGATGGGCGGCGAGATTTTTGATTCCAAAGGCGGGGAGAGCGTCGGCCCATTCGGGACTTACGGGGGTTTTCAGCGATGGAATGGCGAGGATCAACGCGATGGAAAACGCCAGCGCGGCGTAATACGGAGGCAGAATGCGTCTGGCCCGGCGGCGAAGGTAGGCCCAGGTTCCGCCTGGAATTTGTCCGGTTCCTTCCCGAACGACGGGACGCATGAGGAGATAGCCGGACAAGACGATGAACACGGCGACGGCGGCTCGGCCGGGAAACAGCCAGCATAGACCCGTGCTGAGTGTTGCCTGCCATCCGGTGAGATTGGCGCCCCAAAGGGTGTGAAAGTAGACGTGCTGGAGGGTGACGATGATGGCAGCCAGGCCGCGAAGGCCTTCGAGATATCTCAGATGTGACGGGGATGGGGAAACGGATTGGGGCGAGGGCGCGGCCGGGACAGCGGCCTCGGCGGGCGCACAGATGCCTTCGTCTTGTATTGCCAGATCGCCGATCATTTGTCCCCAGCCAGTACGGAACGCGTTTGCGTGAGAGTATGCCTGACAAGCGGCGTGTTTCCGCTGAATTCGACGGAAAAATCGGGTTGGTTTGGAGCGGTTGTGCCGTTTGTAACAGGTATGAGCCGCGGCGCTGGAAATCTGGGAAGTGATTTCCGTCTATAGCGGATTCGATCGGGCGAATGCGGTCGGGCACTCCGTCTGAGCAGAACTCTGATAGTTTGGCGGCTGCCAAATAGCTGATTGGCGGGGCTGAAACAGGGTGCGGATGAAAGATAAATGAATATAGTCCAAAATTCTTGTTTGCTGACCATTTCTTAGGCTGCCGCTAATCGTTTGCTAACAAGCCCGGTCTAATGTTCCGCGCCTGAGTTAACCGGGAAGGCTATTGATTAACGCGAGAGAAAAAGTGGGGCGCTTGGGATTCACCCTCGTCGAGCTTCTTGTCGTTATTGGGATTATCGCGATTTTGATTGGCATTATATTGCCGGCATTGAACCGGGCCCGTGCCAGCGCGCAGACTGTTCAGTGCGCCAGCAACCTTCGGCAATGGGGCATGGGTCTCCAGATGTACGTTGACCAAAGCGGGGGGCTTCTTCCGTTTAAGGGTCCCAAGGGCATCGACAGCGGAAGCGACATCATTGGTCCGGCCGGCGGTTCTCCCCTCGGTATTGCCGATCCCGGAATTTGGTACAACGCCCTTCCTCCGTTGGTTGGCGGCAAGAGTTATTACCAATTGATGCTGGATGCACAGAACACCGGTGTCCCGCTCCCGAAGTTGGGAGACAATAGCCTTTTCATCTGCCCCGCCTCCGCAGGCGTTGGGAGCCTCGACATCAATGCAAGCGGGGGTGACGAACTTGCGCCGGACGGAAAGGGCTTCCTCTACTGGATGCAAGACGGCAACGCCGGTCCCCTTACGCCCGCCACAAATGAACTCAAAGGAGCAAATCGTTCTTCGGCCACTCATTTCCAGGCCGAAATGTGCATTTGCTATGGTTACAATTCACAGCTTCTTTCCCTCAAAAACCCGGCCGACAACTATAACTCCCCGTACCCAGACACCAAGCCCGTGAAAATGAACCAACTCCGACCGGGCCAGACGGTACCGATCCTGATGGACAAGATCATGGTTCCGGGCGAGTACGCCATCGAGCCTATCCAGCATTTCGCGAGTCTTTATCCCAAGACGATCGGTTCACATATCGTAAAGGCCGGTTACAACAGCGACATCTCTCAGACGCTCGTCGATGTGAAGCGCCTTGGAGCGAACCATAACGGTGGTGGAAACATCCTGTTCTGCGACGGGCACGTCGAACTCGTGAACTGGATCGACGCCCAGGGCCCTAACGTCAACAACAACTCCGGCAACAGCACCTACGACATTAATTCGCCGGGCAGGATCACGTGGTGCCCCTTCGGTTCGGACTACTATTGATTGCGGATTGCGGCGAAACGGCAACTCAACTCCGTCCCAGCCGCCACTCAAGAATCATCGCTTCCAGTGATCTGGTGAACCGTTTGGCATCCAGAACGGGTGAAGCGCGCATCCGCCGGCGCAAACTTTCTCGCAGGGTGGACAATTGGGCGGCGTCGGAGGCGAGAGCCGTGGCAATACTGACAAATTCATCCTGCGTGGTTGCAACGAAATTCCCAAGTTCCAGATTTGACATAAGGCTATAGCCCATGCGGGAAGCGAAATTGTCTCCGACCATTGTCACGACCGGCACGCCCATCCAAAGCGCATGACACGACGTTGTGTGCCCTGTGAACGGGAAAGCATCAAGAATGATGTCGACCTGGGCGTGAGCGGCCATATAGTCGGCGAAATTCCGGCGAGAACTGAGGAATATGCGATTGAGCGGAATGCCGGCCCGCTCCAAACGCGCCTCGAATCGGCGGTGGAATTGCGGTTCGGCACTTGGAAGGCCCATCACGTGTAGCCATGATCCTGGCGTCGCCTCCAGCACGCGACCCCACAGCGACAGACAATCGTCCGAAATCTTGGCCAGCGCCGCGACCGAGGCGAACGTGATATGCCCGATTCGGCGCGACGGCGGCGGCGACACGTCGGGGCAACCTGACCACGGAAGATAGCAGGCAAAGGTGTTGGGCAGCCGGACCAGCTTCTCGGTGCAAAACAGCGGCTCGCTGCCGCCCGGTTCGGTCAGTGCATCCACCAGTCGATAATCGATACTTTGCAGGCCCGTCGTGTCCTGATAGCCGAGGTAGGTGACCTGGACAGGCGCCAGCCGCGTGGCAAACAGGCGCATGCGATTACCCGCGGTGTGGCCGGCCAGATCGACCAGGACGTCGATTTGATCGCGTACAATGGCGTGGGCTAACTGCGGGTCGGAAAGCCACGCCGTGTGCCGCCAATGCGCGGCCAATGATTGAAGCCGTGCGGTGACCTGGTCGGGGCAAAGCGCGTCGCTGTAACAAAAAACCTCAACTGTTTCCGCATCGTGCTCAATCAATATGGGTTCGATGAAAAAGGCGACCGGATGGAGGCGAAAATCGGGAGAAACGTAACCGATTCGGATTTTGTGGTTTGCGGGTGACGTTGGACTATCCGAAGGCGGCGGCCACCGCGTGTTTCCGTGCAGATGCGCCCATCGCAGGTGTTCTTCAAAGATCACCGCGCGCGGGCATTGGGGAAGGTAGTGCATGCACAAAAGGACGTTGCTGTGCGCCACCGCGCACGCCGGATCACATTCTAGAGCATTTCGAAAGCATTCAATCGCCTGGCGCACCTCCCCCGAATCCCTAAGCACGTTACCCAGGTTGTTGTGGCCGTGGACGGATCGGGGATTCAGTTCGATTGATTTGCGCAGGCAGCGCTCCGCCTCGACAAGTTGCCCGCGGCCGCGCAGGACTTCGCCGAAATTGGCGAGGTAATGCGCCGCGGAAGGATTGCGCTCGATGGACCGGCTCATCAGCCGCGTCGCCTCTATCGAATCCCCAAGTTGATGGGCAAGCAACCCCAGAAAATGAAGCGCGTCAGGATGGTCCGGTTGGACGCGTAGAATCTGGAGATAGCCCCGGCGCGCTTCGGCCAGCCGACCGCTCTGGTGATCGGCCAAGGCATGTTGAAATAGGCGAGATGTTTCCGCCAGTCCCATTTTGCAAGCATACACACCCCAGGCTCTCAATTTATTGAGAATCGGGAAGGAATCCTTTGCAATTTGGCGCGCCGACCGTCGGCATTACCTATTTGCCATAAAATCTTAGCACAACTTTAACCTCGCCCTTTCCCGACCATATTACTTGGACGCTATTCATTCCGCCTCACACTCCAAAGGGTAAAGGTTGCGACGGGCAAGCCGATCCCATGGTCTAAACCAACAGATTCCTCGGCGAAGCGAGGACGGGAGAACGTAAATGACTGGTACAGCCAATTGGTCAAGGAACCGATCTATCATTCTTGCAGCCACCGCGGCGGTGGCGGGACTGTGCGCCTCGCATGCTTGGGGGCAAACGGTTTACGATTACGCTTCTGGAACGTACACGCAGAACTTCAGCAGCCTGAATGCTACCGGGCAGAGTTCAATTGCGGGAAGTCCCACGAGCGTTGATCTATCGAGTTCGATCTTCGGCGGCTCAGCGATGAACGGTTGGTACTATTCAGCGGTCTCGAAGAATGTTTACGTAACGGAACTCAACGGCGGCTCAACGTCAACGGGCGGACTCTATGCCTACGGAACAAGCGGCACCGCCCTGGCGATGGGATTGCAGACCACCAGCACCTCCGGCGCCGAGACGATGGCGCTGGAATTGATAAACAATTCCGGTTCGACGTTGAATTCATTCACGATCTCGTTTACCGACGCCGTCTGGCGCTATGGCACGACGTCGGGCGCCCAAAAATCGCTGAATTTCGGCTATGACGTCACAACCTCAGGCGCATCTTCCACGGTTCCATCGAGCGTCACTTCCACAGGATTGAACTTTACCGCGACGAATCCCAACTCCACGGGTGGTTTTCAAGACGGCACTCCATCCGCATTAGAGACTAATTCCTTCTATGGCCTGAATTGGCAGGCTGGCGACGCGTTGTGGCTGGAATGGAACGTGCCGACAAACACCGCTCAGTCGCCGGGCATTGGAATCAGCAATTTGAGTTTCAGTGCGTCCACCGCTTCGAATCCGAGCGTCACTTGGCACACCGGCACTGGCACATGGGATACCTCAACCGCCAACTGGACCGGTTCGACCACGACTTATGCCGATGGCGACTCGGTCACCTTTGCCAATAGCCTGACGTCGAATGGCGTGGTGACGGTGCAAGGCGGTGGGGTTTCGCCGACGGGCGTAACGATCAATAACACAACGGGCTTCAAGTACACCTTTGCCGGGGACTCGATCAATGGCGGCGGCAGTCTGACGAACACGGCGGGCACCACGGAGCTTTCCGTCGCCAATGGATACAGCGGCGGCACTAACATCAACGGCGGCACGGTGATCGCCGATGGCGACGCGACTTTGGGCGGCGCCACCGGCGCAATTTTCTTCGCCGGCGGCACTCTTCAGGCGGGAGCGGCCATTGGCTCAACCGGCACCCCGTCGCAACGCAGCATCACCGTCAATACCGGCGGCGGTACGTTCAACGCCAACGGTTTTAACTCGGTGACCTCCGGGTCCGCAACCTTCAACGACGTATTCAACGTCAACGGTCCTGGCGGCCTGGAAATCGACGGCGCCGTCGCCTTTAACTCCACAGGCGCACTCAATATCGGTTCGGGCGCCACCGTGACCATTGGAAGCTCAGGCACCATTTCCCAGATCAATAACAGCAACATTGACGGCAAACTGGTTATCACCGGCACGCCGCGACTCAACACGGACGGTGGCGCAGTCATCAGCAGCGCAAGCAACACCGGTGAAATTGATATCGCCAACGGCGGTACGCTTCAGCAGGTCACGGTCACCGGAACTCCCGACGTGACCTACACGACATACAACACGGGCGTCTACCTTACAAATGCCAACACCGGCACCAGCGGCACGATTGACGTGCCGATCAAGCTCAACAGCAACAACCAGGCGTTCACGCCCGCGGATGTCACACAATCCAACGCCAACTTCCTCACGGGTCTTTCGGCGACAAACAACTTCACCGTGACCATTGGAGGAACAACGGGGGGCGGGGTCACAATCAACGGCGTGATCTCGGGCAACTCGGACCTTAACATCGCCAACTCGCCCGCTGGTGGGGGCAAAGGATCCTTGGTCCTCGGCAGCGCCAATACATACGCGGGGACAACGTTGATCAACACGAACGGCACGCTCCAATTGGCCGTCCCCTACGCCATTCCGACGACTTCGGACGTCATCTTCGGCACTATCAAGGGCGCCGAAGGCGCCGCCACGGAGATCGATCTTGACGGCAACATCGAGCAGTTCGATTCGCTGTCGAGCGGACAATGGGGTAAGGCTGCCGATGAGAACATCACCAACAACAGCAGCAACCCCGCAACCCTGGTGATTTCTGGTTCAACAACGCCGGCCAACAGCTTTCAGGGTAGCCTGAGTGATGGAATCGGCGGGCTGTCCCTCGTCAAGCAAGGGTCAAGCACCTTGTCTCTCTCCGGCACAAGTTCCTACTCCGGCGGCACCACGATATCGGGAGGGACGCTACAGACCTCCACCCCCCTCACCCCCCCCGCCGGCAGCTTCACCCCCCTCGGCCTCGGCGCGGTGACGGTTAGCTCTGCGGCCATTCTCGATCTGGACGGGAATAGTCCGATGATCGGCAATCTCGCCGGCTCAGGAACGGTCGACAACGTCTCCGCGGGCGGAACCCCGACGTTCACGCTCAGCCCTGCCGGCAACTCGAATTTTTCCGGTGTCATTAAGAACACCACCGGCTCGGTTGCGCTGAATGTGTACGGAATCGGAACCCAGGGCCTGAGCGGCAGTAATACCTATACCGGCGGAACCACCGTCAGCGCCGGCACGCTGGTCATCAATCCAACCTCGACGCCCGCGACCACCAGCGCCCTGCCGACCGGCGGCAGCGTCAGCATCACCAGCGGATTGTTGCAGCTCGCCACCGGCGTCACCGGTGGCAGCGGCCCCGCCGTCACCAGCAGCGTGAACATCACGTCGCTGTCGATCACGGGCAGCAGCCAGTTCGATTTGAACAACAACCACATCATCATCGCCTATGGCTCCAGTGATCCGTTCTCGACCATCGCCGGGTACATTCAGTCCGGCTACAACAGCGGTGGATGGAACGGCCCGGGCATCATTTCCTCGGCGGCACTAACGAAGACCAACGGCCTGTCCTACGGCGTCGGCTATGCCGACGGGGCGGACGGCAAGGTCACCGGCTTGGTCTCCGGCCAGATCGAAGTGGCCTACACGCTGCTCGGCGACGCGAATCTGGACGGCTTGGTCAACGCCGCGGACTTCACCATCCTGGCTGCCAACTTCAATCAGCCGGTCACCGGCTGGGACCAGGGCGACTTCAATTACGACGGCCTGGTCAACGCCGCCGACTTCACCGACCTGGCAGCGAATTTCAACCAGAGCGTCAGCGGCGCGGCCTCGGCCGGCGACGTCGCGGCCTTGGACGCCTTCGCCACGGCCAACGGATTGTCCTTACCGACTTCCAGTGTGCCGGAGCCGGCGACGACGGGGTTGCTCGCCGTGGGCGCCATCGGCATGTTGGCACGCCGTCGGCGCCGTTCAACATAATCTGGCCATCAGGATTGCCGCGAAGTTTTAGCCGCTTTACACTCACGCAAGGCGAAGGAGCCCCGTTCTGTCCGTACGGACTGGTGACGATGGATCTGGATCGCATCAGGCAGCGCCTCGACGACGAACGCAGATACCTCGCGCGCGACGGTGAGACCGTTTGCGTCCTGCCACACTTGACGCGCATCGTCAATGGTCCGCTACGGATGGTGGCTTGGTCGTCGCTCGATGCGGCAAACGCCGACGAAATAATCGCCGGCGAGGTGGCGCATCATCGTGCGGAGAAGGCATCTTTTGAATGGAAGTTCTACAGTCACGATAGGCCCGCCGATCTGTTGTCGCGCTTGCAGCGTCAAGGACTTGTCGCGGGAGCGCCCGAAGTGGTAATGGTGTACGATCTGTCGGAGGGGCCGCCGCCATGCACGATCGGCGATTGCGTCGTCACAAGAATCACGCGGGCGGAGCAGATCGAGCATTACCGCCGCGTTGCCGAGGAGACGCTCGGCAAGAAATACGGTTTCACCTGCGACAAGCTCGCCGATGGCCTCGCCCGCGGCGCCACGCACCACCTCGGCTACGTTGCGTACGCCGGCGATGAGCCCGCGGCGATTGGGCGCCTTTACACGCACCCGCTCAGCGCGTTCGGCGGCCTGTATGGCGGGACCAGACGCCAGGCGTATCGCCGGCGCGGATTCTACCGCGCACTCGTCGCGGCCCGGTCGGCGGACGCCATCGAACTGGGCGCCCGTTATCTCCTGGTCGATGCGCTGCCCACGAGTCGGCCAATCCTCGAGCGGCTCGGCTTCCAACGTCTGACCGACACTATCCCTTGCGACGGCTGTCCCTGATCGCCGGCGGCCGTTGCCCGGCGGGGAAACGGGGTTGGCGGAGCGATTGCTTTTCAATTCGCCGAATCTAGCGCATGATGACCGAAATGGCCGGGGCCATGCTTTTCGGCGAATTTGAATTCGCGATGAACGAATGAACCCCAATGACCGCCAGGGTCCGAAGCGAACAGGCGGAGCAGAAAAGCCTTCGGGCGAACGTTTCGCGCGTGGGGTGGAATACTCGGTCGCCCTCTTCCTCACGGCAACGGCGCTGGCGATGCACGTCCGGTATTTTCTCGACGCCGGCGGGTTGTGGCGCGACGAAATCTCCAGCGTCAATCTCGCCAACAGCAATCCTCTTTCCTCTGCGATCGTCAACCTTCACCATGACTCTTTTCCGATCCTTTGGCTTCTGGTCGTGCGTTTCTGGGAGCGCAGCGGCATCGGCGTTTCGGACCACGGCATGCGGGCGTTGGGTTTGCTAGCGGGTTTGTCCATCCTGGCCGTGCTTTGGCGAAACGCCAAACGGTTTGGGCTGAGGGCGCCTGTCCTGTCTCTGGCTCTGCTTGGCTTTACCAGTGCGGTCATCTGTTACGGAGATTCGATCCGCGGCTACGGGCTGGGTATGTTCCTGGGATTGTTGGCGATGGGCTTGATCTGGGAGATGACCCGGAAAGGGACATCGGGGGCTTTCATCATTGCCTTGATAGCCGCGTTGCTAAGCGTGCACATGCTGTTTCCCAACGCCGTGCTGCTGCTGGCCGCGTGCTGTGGATCGTTTGCCGTGACGCTTCCAAAGGGACAATGGAAGCGTTCCGGGCTTGTGCTGGTCATCGGATTGATCTGCGCCGCGTCCCTGCTGGTGTATCTGCCGATGATTGAGCACACGCGCGATTACAAGATGTTTCAGGCTCCGTTGAACTTTGCAACGCTGATATACCAGGGTCAAATGTCGGTGGGATTTGTGCCCGACGACAATGTCGCCCCGGGTTTTAACGCGGTCATGTGGGGCCTGGCGGTCGCCGGGGCAATGCTCCTGGCGCCGGCCCTCTTGTGCTTCAGGGGCTTGAGGGCAGTATTAGGTCAACGGCGCGACGCCGTCGTTTTCTGCGCCGCGTGTCTTGTGGTGCTCGTCCCGGCATACGGGGTATTTCTTAAGGTCCTGAGTTATCGCTTGCAGCCATGGTACTTTTTGGCCGCGATGGCGATGGTCGCCGCCGCTCTGGATGGTCTGTTTGGCAGCGTCAGATCGCCCATGTTTCGCGTGCTTGTGGCCGGATATGCGGCAGGTTTCGCGCTGAACGCGGCACTTCCCGTTTGGCAAAACGTTTCAGTTCGCCGGACCAACGTCGATCTGATCGCCGCCCAGGTCCAACGGTGGGCCGTCAAGGGCGACGTCGTGGTGATGTCGCCCTGGGACATGGGCAGCACGTTCCTTCGCTATTATCACGGCCAGGCCCAAGTCACGGCCATCCCCCCGGTCCCATCGCTCGCCTACCAGCAATTCGACCTGTTGCTCAAATTCCTGGCCGACCGAAAGGCCATGGACCCTCTGATCCACGATCTTTGTGAAGTCCTCCGCCAAGGTCACCGGGTGTGGATCGTGGGCAATCACGATTTTCCCTCCGATCCGCCGGGTCCGCCTTACTTTCAGGAATCGGCCGACCCCGTTTACGGCTGGCTGGTGCCGTATTACCAAAGGAGTTGGCAAGACGAGGTCTTTTACGCTTTGCGACGCAATTCGCGTGAGGTGCTCCTGCTCTCGACCCCGACGGATCGGCCGGTCAGTCATTTCGAATCGGCGTCGCTTTCGGTCGTCCAGGGCTGGATTGACCATTCCATGCCCGCGACCAGACCCCAATAGCGTTGATTCCGAGCCTTGCTGCGGCATCCATCAAGGAAGAATTGGCTCCGCGCGCGAAAAGAGGCCCGTTTGGGGCCTCTTTCGGCGTCTAAATCCTTGCCACAGATGATCAGCGAGCGCGACGGGGCTCGAACCCGCAACCACCGGATCGACAGTCCGGTACTCTATCCAATTGAGCTACGCGCCCGAGCATTCTGGGGGCTTGGCATAACGCCCCTGTGGTCTGTAAATCTATTTGGATGCCGGTGGAAGTCAAGCCGGTATAATCCGCGCGCATGATCTTGGCAGGGATTGACGAGGCGGGATATGGGCCGCTGCTGGGGCCGCTGGTGGTTGGATGCTGTGCGTTTGACCTGGGTCCGATGGACGGCCGACAGGCGATTCCGTGCCTGTGGAAGCGGCTGGCGAGGCTGGTGAGCAAGAATCGGCTGGCATCGGGTCGAAAACTGCACGTCAACGACAGCAAGCTGGTTTATTCCACGGCGACGGGGTTGAAGGAACTGGAGCGATCCGTCCTTGCGGTCCTTTGCACGTACGGGGAAATGCCGGGCGACCTTACCGCCCTGCTGCAACGAACGAGCCAGGACGTGTTGGCGGAGTTGCCGGAGTATCCGTGGTATCAACCGGCCGACAACGAGATTTTCCCGATCGAGCAGGAAGCGCTGCCGATCCAGCTTTTCGCCAATGGCCTGCGGGCGGAGATGAATCGCTCGCAAACGCGCTGCGTCCATCTGGCGGCGCGGGTGGTGCTGGAACGCCGGCTCAATCAGCTTTTCAACGCGACGC